>NZ_AGBG01000008.1:0-118560 GCF_000225005.1 Ectothiorhodospira sp. PHS-1
GGGGATACTCCAGATTCTGACCTCGCGTAACAGCACCATGATCATCATTTCCCATGATCGCCATTTTCTCAACAGCGTCTGCACGCACATGGCGGATCTGGATTTTGGCGAACTGCGCCTGTTCCCCGGCAACTACGATGAATACATGACGGCCGCCACCCAGGCCCGCGAGCGTCTGCTGTCTGACAACGCGAAGAAAAAGGCGCAGATCGCCGAGTTGCAGACCTTCGTCAGCCGCTTTTCGGCCAACGCCTCCAAGTCCAGGCAGGCCACCAGCCGCGCCAGGCAGATCGAGAAGATCCAGCTGGATGAGGTGAAGCCTTCGAGTCGGGTCAGCCCGTTTATCCGTTTCGATCAGTACAGGAAGCTGCACCGCCAGGCCGTGATCCTCGACAAGGTCAGCCAGGGTTTCGACGGCGAGCCGCTGTTCAAGAACCTGAGTCTGCACATCGAGGCCGGTGAGCGCGTGGCGATCATCGGCCCCAACGGCATCGGCAAGACGACATTGCTACGCACCCTGGTGAATGAACTGCCGCCGATGACCGGCACGGTCAAATGGGCTGAAAGCGCTGATCTGGGCTATTTTGCCCAGGAACACGCCGACGACTTCAAGAACGACGAGACCCTGATCGACTGGATGGCGCAGTGGACCCTCGGCGGCGATCAGTTGGTGCGCGGCACCCTGGGCCGCATGCTGTTTTCCAACGATGACATCCTCAAATCGGTCAAGGTGATTTCCGGTGGCGAGCAGGGCCGTATGCTGTTCGGCAAGCTGATCCTGCAGAAACCCAACGTGATGATCATGGACGAACCGACCAACCACCTGGACATGGAATCCATCGAGGCGCTGAACCTGGCCCTGGAGAACTACCCCGGCACGCTGATTTTCGTCAGCCATGACCGGGAGTTCGTTTCCAGCCTGGCAACACGCATCATCGAGCTGAACGAAAACGGCGTGACGGATTTCAATGGTACCTACGATGATTATCTGCGTGAGTTGGGCGTAGCGGTCTAAGCGCTGCCTCAGCAGCAGGCCTCCTCCACCCAGGTGAGCAGGGCCTGGGCGTCTTCATCGCCGCATGCCTCGAACAGTTCGCGGATCCGGTTGATGTTGGCGTGGATCAGGAACAGGTCGTCCGGTTTGGGGCCGGATTTCGGGTTGCGTTTGCCCAGGAAGTAGTCCCAGAAGGGAGACTGTTGGGCCGGATCGGCGGTGTATTCCTCGATCAGGCTCATGACCCGGCGGGCGTTGCCGTCGCAGTCCAGGTCCTTGAAGCTGATGTAGCGGGCGTTGGCGGCGTCGGGGTGGAGATTGGGACGGGTCACGAACGGGCTCCTTGAATCGGTATTGTGCTGAGTATCAAGCAAGGAGCGAGCCAGTTTCTATGGATTTTTAAGTGCCTGTTAATATGACGGAATTTTCGGGGCAGGGCACGGGATGTGCTGGGAATTGTAGGGAATATGACAGGTTTTGGGCTTTTTGAGGCCCTCACCCCAGGCCCCTCTCCCGCAGGCGGGAGAGGGGCTTTTTCAGCGCGACGGACTCACAGCCGCCGGATCTTCTCCAGCTGGGTTTCCAGTTCCCGCAGGGTCGTTGCCATTTCGGCCACCCGCTCCCGCTCCTTGGCCACGACTTCGGCCGGGGCACGCTCCACGAAGCCCGCGTTGGCAAGCTTGCCCTCGCACTGGGCCAGGTTCTTCTGCACCTTGGCGATTTCCTTTTCCAGACGGGCGATTTCCGCGTCCTTGTCGATCAGGCCCGCCAGGGGGATCAAAAGGCGCATCTCACCCACCAGGGTCATGGCGGATTCCGGGGCCTCGGTGCCTTCCAGCCACTGTACCGACTCGGGCCTGGCCAGGAACCGGATGAAGCCCTGGTTGGCGGCGAAGCGGGCCTGGTCTTCCGGTTTCCAGTTGTCCAGCAGCACCGGCAGGGGCTTGCCGGGGGAGATGTCCATCTCGGCGCGGATGCGGCGCATGCCCAGGATGAAGGTCTTCACCCACTCGATTTCCTGTTCCGCGCCGGCATCCTTGAGGGCTTCGTCCACCACCGGGTAGGGGCGGTGCATGAGGGTGTCGCCGGTCACCCCGGCCAGCGGGGCCACCTGGCGCCAGATGGCCTCGGTGATGAAGGGCATCACCGGGTGCATCAGGCGCAGCAGGGTTTCCAGGACTTGCACCAGGGTACGGCGGGTGCCGCGGCGGGCGGCCTCGCTGCTGTCCTCGCCGGTGAGCACCGGCTTGCACAGCTCCAGGTACCAGTCGCAGTAGTCGTACCAGGTGAACTCGTACAGGGCCTTGGCCGCCAGGTCGAAGCGGTATTCTCCCAGTTGGCGATGGGTCTCGGCGATGGTGTCCTGCAGCCGGGAGGTGATCCAGCGATCCGCCAGGGACAGTTCCACCGCGCCGCCGCAAAGGCCTGTGTCCTGGCCCTCGGTGTTCATGAGCACATAGCGGGCGGCGTTCCACAGCTTGTTGCAGAAGTTGCGGTAGCCTTCGATGCGGCCCAGGTCGAACTTGATGTCCCGGCCGCTGGAGGCCAGGGCCGCCAGGGTGAAGCGCAGGGCGTCGGTACCAAAAGCGGGGATGCCGTCGGGGAACTGTTTTTTGGTGGCCTGGGCGATGCGCTTTTCCATCTGCGGCTGCATCAGCCCGGTGGTGCGCTTGGCCAGCAGGTCTTCCAGGCTGATGCCGTCGATGAGGTCGATGGGGTCGAGCACGTTGCCCTTGGACTTGGACATCTTCTGGCCTTCCGCGTCACGGATCAGGCCGGTGACGTAGACTTCCCGGAACGGCACGTCGCCCATGAACTTGAGGCCCATCATGATCATGCGGGCCACCCAGAAGAAGATGATGTCAAAGCCGGTGACCAGTACCGCGGTGGGGTAGAAAGTCTTGAGTTCCGGGGTCTGCTCCGGCCAGCCCAGGGTGGAGAAGGGCCACAGGGCGGAGCTGAACCAGGTATCCAGTACGTCCGGGTCCTGGGTCAGGCGTACCTCGTCCCCCAGCCGGTGCTTGCGGCGCACGGCGGCCTCGTCCTCACCCACGTAGATGTTGCCGGCCTCGTCGTACCAGGCGGGGATGCGGTGACCCCACCAGATCTGGCGGGAGATGCACCAGTCCTCGATGTTGCGCATCCACTCGAAGTAGGTCTTGCTCCAGTTCTCGGGCACGAAGCGGATGCGACCGTCCTCCACTGCCCGGATGGCGGGTTCGGCCAGGGGCGCGGCCTTCACGTACCACTGGTCGGTGAGGAAGGGTTCGATGACGGCGCCGCTGCGGTCACCCCGGGGCACCATGAGCTTGTGATCGTCGATGCGCTCCAGCAGGCCCTGGGCCTCCAGGTCGGCGATGATCTGCCGACGGGCATCGAAGCGATCCAGGCCGCGGTAGGCTTCGGGCGCGGCGTCGTTGATGCGGGCATCCACGGTGAAGATGTTGATCATGGGCAGATCGTGCCGGGTGCCCACGGCGTAGTCGTTGAAATCGTGGGCGGGGGTGATCTTCACGCAGCCGGAACCGAATTCCGGGTCCACGTAGTCGTCGGCGATCACGGGGATCTCGCGGCCGGTGAGGGGCAGGGTGACGGTTTTACCAATGAGGTGGCGATAGCGCTCATCCTCCGGATTCACCGCCACGGCGGTATCCCCCAGCATGGTTTCCGGGCGGGTGGTGGCTACCACCAGATGACCGGAGCCGTCGCTCAGGGGGTAGCGCAGGTGCCAGAGCTTGCCCTGTTCTTCCTCGGAGATGACCTCCAGGTCGGACACGGCGGTGTGCAGCACCGGATCCCAGTTCACCAGGCGCTTGCCGCGATAGATCAGGCCTTCCTCGTACAGGCGCACGAAGACCTCGGTCACCGCCCGGGACAGGCCGGCATCCATGGTGAAACGCTCCCGGTGCCAGTCGATGGAGGTGCCCAGACGACGCAGCTGTTGCTGAATCTGGTTGCCGGAGTGGTCCCGCCATTCCCAGACCTTGTCGAGGAAGGCCTCCCGGCCTAGATCATGGCGGGACTGGCCGTTCCGGGCCAGCTGGCGTTCCACCACCATCTGGGTGGCGATGCCCGCATGGTCGGTGCCGCCCTGCCAGAGGGTGTTGTCGCCCCGCATCCGGTGGTAGCGGATGAGGGTATCCATCAGGGTGTCCTGAAAGGCGTGCCCCATGTGCAGGGTGCCGGTGACGTTGGGCGGCGGCAGCATGATGCAGTAGGGCGTGCCCTCGCCCGCGGGAGCGAACCAGCCACGGCCCTCCCATTCCTGGTAGATGGCTTGCTCGATGGCGTGGGGGTCGTAAGTCTTGTCCATGGTGCCTGTGTCTGGGTGCGGGCGAAAGTGGCGGATTATATGATGCTTTTCGGTGGGAGTGGTCATCCCAGCGGGTGGTGGTGCAGGTCGCAGCCGTGTTCCCGGTAGTAGCGGAAACGGTCGCGCCCGGCCTGTTTCACCACGGGGTCCTCGTTGACGATTTCCGCCACCCGGGCAAAGCCTTCGTAGCCTTCGGGCACGGTGTCGGCCAGGTTCAGCAGCAGATCCCGGGCCGTGGGTGGGACCCGGTCATGGCCGATGCTCACCGGCATGTCCGGATCCTGGGGGTTGATCCCGTGGGGGATGAAGGCATCGTCCCGGAAGGTCCACAGCAGCTCATCCAGTTGCCGTGACAGGCCGGGGGAGCCGGTGTGCACGTGCACCCGGTGCCCCAGCCCGAAGGCCTTTTGGATCAGCCGGCAGGTGATGGCCAGGCGGGCCTGGGGCTGATCGCTCTTGATGGTGTAAAAATCGACTCGGGTCATGGTGTGAGCCGCGGGGCGCCGTCTAGTCCTTCACCCGGCTGGCCAGGAACTGCATCAGCAGCGGCACCGGACGTCCGGTGGCCCCCTTTTCCTTGCCGCTCTTCCAGGCCACCCCGGCGATGTCCAGGTGGGCCCACTTGTACTTCTTGGTGAACCGGGACAGGAAACAGGCCGCGGTGATGGTGCCGGCCGGTCGGCCGCCGATGTTGGCCATGTCGGCGAAGTTGCTCTTGAGCTGTTCCTGGTATTCATCCCACAGGGGCATTTCCCAGGCCCGATCGCCGCTGTGCCTGCCCGCGGCCAGCAGTTCATTGATCAGCGGACCATGGTTGCCCAGTACCGCCGAGGCCTGATGGCCCAGGGCGATGATGCAGGCGCCGGTGAGCGTGGCCAGGTCCACCACCACGTCCGGATCGAAGCGTTCCACATAGGTCAGGGCGTCACACAGCACCAGACGGCCCTCGGCGTCGGTGTTGAGAATCTCCACCGTTTGTCCCGAGAGGGTGGTGACGATATCGCCGGGCTTGGTGGCCTTGCCGTCGGGCATGTTTTCGGCGGCGGCGATGACACCGATGATGTTCATGGGCAGGCGGAGCTCGGCCACGGCCTTCATGGTGCCCATGACCGCTGCCGCGCCGCCCATGTCGAATTTCATCTCGTCCATGGCCTCGCCGGGTTTGATGGAGATGCCGCCGGTGTCGAAGGTGATGCCCTTGCCCACCAGGACCACAGGCTTGTCGCCCTTTTTACCGCCCCGGTAGTCCATGACGATGAGCTTGGCCGGTTGTTCGGACCCCCGGGAGACCGCCAGCAGGGCGCCCATGCCCAGCTTCTCCATCTCTTCCTCGTCCAGCACTTCCAGCTTCAGGTCCTTGTAGGCCTTTTTGAGCTGTCGGGCCTGTTCCGCCAGGTGGGTGGGGGTGCAGACGTTGCCGGGACGGTTGGCCAGATCCCGGGTCAGGGTCATGCCCAGGGCGGTGGCCGAGGCCCGGGCCATGGCATTGGCGCCGGCTTCCAGGTCCTTGGCGTCCGCCACGTTGAGGACCATGCGCTTGAGGGGGAGCGGGTCGGATTTCTTGCCGCTCTTGAATTCATCGAATCGGTAAAGGCCGTCTTCCACCACCAGCACGCTCTGCACCAGCTTCCATTCCAGGTCATGTCCCTTGACCGGCAGATCCGTGAGATAATTATGCACCTGGTCGGCACCGGTCCGGCGCAGGGCGCCCACCATGGCGGCGGTGACCTGGCGGAAGGCGGCTTCGCCGAACTCCCGTTCCTTGCCGCAGCCGATCAGCAAAATCCGGTCCGCCAGATCATTGGGGACATGATGCAGCCACAGGCACTGCCCTCGCTCGCCGTCCATGTCGCCCCGCTTGACCAGGGCGCTGATGGCGCCGCCGGTGGCCTCGTCCAGGGCCTTGGCGGCGGCGGAGAGCTTCCGGCGCTCGAACACCCCTGCGATGATGCAGGCGCTGCGCTGTTGTGCGGGATGGGTGCTTTCGACTGTGAATTCCATGCCGTTCCTCGGGAGAAACTGGGTGGGGGATGGTGAGGGCAGGGCAAGGGCCGTGCTCATCAGCCTGCCCATGACTGACAAGAGTTTATCCATTCTATGGAAAATCCGTTCTCTTCACCAACAGGCGCCCGGGGCGCCGGGGCCGCGGTGACGGCATGCGCCTGAAGGTGCTCGACCGTTATCTGGTCCGGGAGATGCTGTTCACCCAGCTTGCCGTGACCCTGGTGCTGCTGCTGATCATCATGGGCGGCGTGCTGGCCCGGCTGCTACGGGAGGCGGCCGAGGGCCGCATTCCCGGCGATGTGCTGCCCCCCATCCTGATCCTGGGCACGTTCAACGGGCTAATCCTGCTGTTGCCCGTCTCGTTGTTCCTGGCGTTGATGCTCTCCCTGGGACGACTCTACAAGGACAGCGAGATGGCCGCTCTGATGGCCTCCGGGGTGGGGTACGGGCGCCTGTACAGGACCATTCTCATCCTGGCCCTGCCGCTGACCCTGATCCTGGCCTTCCTGTCCCTGTTCGTATCGCCCCAGACCTCCCTGATGGTGGACCAGATCCGTGCCGAAGCGAGTCAGCGCTCCGACCTCATGGGTGTCACGCCGGGCCGGTTCACCCGCGCCGGTTTCGGCGGCGTGGTGCTGTTCGTGGAGTCCTTCGCCGATGAGCGCCGCACCATGAACAACGTTTTCATCCAGCGCCGCATGGGTGACCGGACCGAGGTGGTGGTGGCGCGCACCGCCACCCAACAGGTGGACCCGGTGTCAGGACAGCGTTTTCTGGTGCTGCGGGATGGTTATCGCTACGAGGGCAGTCCGGGGGATCTGGATTTTCGCATCATCGAATTCAAGACCCATGGGGTGAGGATGCCCGAGCCCGATGCCGTGTCGGTGCGCAACCGCACGGATAACGTGCCCACCCTGACGCTGCTGGGTTCGGAGCGTCTGGATTACCGGGCCGAACTGCAATGGCGGCTGGCCGCGCCCATCTCCATGCTGCTGCTGGCCTTGGTGGCCCTGCCGCTGTCCTATACCTCGCCCCGTCAGGGGCGCTTTGCCAAGCTGGCCCTGGGGGTGGCGGTTTACGTGGTCTATGCTCAGTTGCAGATCATGGCCCAGTCCTGGTACGCGGACGGGGTTTCCCCCTCCTGGTTGGGGATGTGGTGGGTACATGTCCTGGTGGGGATATGGCTCATTTATCTGCTGGTGCATCGCTACGGCCTGCGCTGGCTGATGATCGCCTGGCGCCGCCGGGAGGTGCCGGCATGATGATCCTGCGTCTGTACATCGCCCGTCAGGTGATCGGCGGCACCCTGCTGGCCTTGTTGGTGCTGACCGCGCTGGATGTGGCTTTCACCTTCATCGGCGAACTGGATGACGTGGGGCAGGGGGCCTATGGCTGGATCCAGGCGGTGACCTATACGGCACTCACCATCCCCCGTCGCCTTTACGAGCTGTTTCCCACCGCGGTGCTGCTGGGCACCCTGCTGAGTCTGGGCACTGCCGCCGAGAACAGCGAACTCACCGCCATGCGGGCGGCCGGGCTGTCCGTTTACCGCATCGTCATCGCCGTGTTGCAGGCCGGACTGGTCATGATGCTGGCGGCGGTGCTGCTGGGAGAGGTGGTGGCACCGGCCGCGGAGCGTCAGGCCCAGAGCCTGCGCACCTTCTCCCATTCCGACCAGGTTCATGTGGGCAGTGGCGGCCTTTGGGCCAGGGATGGCGATCGCTTCCTGAATGTCCGCACCATCATGCCCGGATTGCGGCTGCAGGATCTGCGCATCTACCGGTTCGACGACACCGGACGCCTGGTGGAGTCGGTCCAGGCCGGCCAGGCCCGCTACCGGGAAGGTGTCTGGGTCATGGAGGACGTGGTGCGCAGTCGCATCTCGTCCACGGGCATCCAGGCGGAACGGGTGGCCATGGAACGGTGGGAGCGGTTGCTGGCCCCCGAGCTGTTTGACGTCATCGTGGTGGAGCCCAGGCAGATGTCCGCCTGGGCGCTGGCCCGCTACATCACCTATCTGCGGGAGAATAACCTGGAGTCGGCCCCCTACGAGCTGGCCTTCTGGTCCCGCTTCACCACCCCGTTGTCCAGTCTGGTGATGCTGCTGCTGGCGATACCTTTCATCTTCGGTTCCCTGCGCACCGGCGGTGCGGGGCAGCGACTGTTCATCGGCATCCTGATCGGGGTGGGATTCCACCTGCTCAACCGGACCCTCAACCATATGGGGCTGGTGTACGGGATTCCCCCCTTCCTCAGCGCCGTGCTGCCGCTGACGGTATTCCTGCTGGTGGCCCTGTGGGCCTTGCGACGGGTGCGTTAGCCGTTCTGCTCAAACCCCGGTTTTCTTGTGATCCGGCAGGCGCACCAGGCGGGTGTCCGACAGCAGATCGTGCAGCATCAGCTTCTGCGGGTGGCGCCAGGTCCAGACCAGACCGGCGGCCACCACCACCAGCACGCCCAGCGCCACCGGCCACAAGCCGGTGCGCCACGCCTGGAGACCGACGAGGATCACCACCCACTGCAGCAGGGCCACCAGGAAACGGCGCATGGCGTGCATCCAGGTCACGGCCTGCCCCCGCCGGCCCACCAGCTGAATGCGCCAGGTCTGCATGGCCAGGGAAACACCTCCCCGGGTCCAGAACCAGCCGAAATAGAGAAAGGCCACGCACAGGGTGAACAGGGTGAACAGCGGGAACAGGGGGTGTTCCTCGTTGATACCGGTCAGCAGGGTGGCACCCAATGCGGTCAGCATGAGCACGGCCAGCAGCAACATGCTCTCATAGATGATGCAGGCCAGGCGGCGCAGGATGCCGATGGGCTGGAGGGGGGCGGATGTCTGGGCGTCGGTCATGGCAAGTTCCGGCTGCGTCGGTGCGTGTCTTGGGGGATGGATGAAGCCGCGGGATGGGCGGGCATTATAGCCCCGGTCGCGGGCTTTTCAGCAAAGCACCCGGCGCGGTCTTATACTCGTGGGAGGTCGGTGGATGACCGGATCCCCCGCCATTGGCATGCGATGAGGACCCCATGAGCGAAGAACAGAGTCAGGAACGGCGTCATTTTCATCGGGTCAGCTTCAAGGGCGTGGCCTACATGACCCTGGAGTCGCCGGACGAAACCCCGGTGGAGCTGGTGGATCTCTCCCTGCAGGGGGTGCTGGTGCGAACTGCCCGGCCCATGCCCCAGCGGCGCCTGGGTGAATATGCCTATCTGCGGGTGCCCCTGGCCGAGGAACTGGACATTCTGCTCATGGTGCAATTGCAGCGTATCGAAGGTCGGGATCTGGGGCTTAGGATCACCCAGATGGAACTGGAGAGTGCCCAGCACCTCAAACGTCTGGTAGAGCTCAATTTGGGTGACCAGTCTCTATTGGAGCGTGACCTGGCCGCACTGTACGAGGTGCATTCGTCGTGACAACCATGATCCGAGCCTTCCGTTCGTTCCGATCATTCCCGGCCCGGCTGATGCTGTGGTTTCTGCTGCTGTGCCTGGGGGGCGGGCTGGCCTTCGTGACTCAGGCACAGGAGGGACGGATCGCCCTGATCCTGAATGTGGAGGGCGCCATCGGGCCGGCCACCAGCGATTATTTCGTGCGTGGACTGGAAAAGGCACGGGAGCGCAATGCCGAGGTGGTGGTGGTTCGCATGGACACCCCCGGCGGTCTGGATACCGCGATGCGCGACATGATCAAGGGCATTCTGTCCTCGCCCGTTCCCGTGGTCACCTATGTGTCGCCTTCCGGTGCCAGGGCGGCCAGCGCCGGCACCTATCTGCTCTATGCCAGCCACATTGCCGCCATGGCCCCCGCCACCAATCTGGGTTCGGCCACGCCGGTGCAGGTGGGCGGGATGCCGGGCATGCCCGACGAGCCCCAGGAGCGGCCTGGGGGCGAGTCCGACCAACGCCTGGATGTGACGGCAGACGACGGGACCGCGGATGAGGTACGGGAATCGGATGCCGCGGAGACCGAGGCCAAGGAGGAAGCCAAGCCGCAGCCGCGCCGTGGCGCCACGGCCATGGAGCGCAAGGTGCTGGAGGACGCGGTGGCCTACATCCGCGGACTGGCGGAGCTGCGGGGTCGCAATGCCGACTGGGCCGAGGAGGCCGTGCGCGAGGCGGTCAGCCTGACCGCCAGCGATGCCCTGGAAAAGAACGTCATCGACGTGGTGGCCGAAAGTCTGGAGGATCTGCTCGGCCAGATCCATGGTCGGGTGGTCAAGCTGGAGGTGGGTGAACGTGAACTCAACACTGAGAATCTGCAACTGGTGGAACTGGAACCCGACTGGCGCACCCGCCTGCTGGCGGTGATCACCAATCCCAACATCGCCTACATCCTGATGCTGGTGGGCATCTACGGCATCATCTTTGAACTGGCCAATCCCGGCAATATCTTCCCCGGGGTGGTGGGGGCCATCTGCCTGGTACTGGCCCTGTACGCCTTCCAGGTACTGCCCATCAATTATGCCGGTCTGGCCCTGATTTTCCTGGGCATCGTCTTCATGATCGCCGAGGCCTTCCTGCCCAGTTTCGGCATTCTGGGCTTCGGTGGCATCGCCGCCTTCGTGGTCGGGTCCATCATCCTGGTGGACGAGGCCAACCTGCATATCTCCTTGCCTCTGGTGGGCGGCACCGCCCTGGTCTCCGCCGCCTTCCTGATGTGGGTGCTGGGCAAGCTGGTGGGTATCCGCAGGCGTCAGGTCACCACCGGCCGGGAGGAGCTCATCGGCGCCACCGGCACCGTCATGAAGCCTTTTTCCGGCGGCAGCGGCCGGGTCTGGGTGCATAGCGAATCCTGGCTGGCCCGCTGCGATGTCCCCCTGGCCAAGGGAGACACCATCCATGTCAAGGCCATCGATGGGTTGACGCTGACCGTCGAGCCCGTCTCCGACAAGACCATCACGACAGGAGTGTACACGTCATGATCACTGCACTATTGGTCCCGCTGGGCCTGATTCTCGGCTTTCTGGTGATGTCCATCCGGATTCTTCCGGAGTACGAACGCGGCGTCATCTTCTTTCTGGGACGATTTCAGTCGGTCAAGGGACCGGGCCTGATCATCGTCATTCCCGGCATTCAACAGATGGTCCGGGTGGACCTTCGAGTCATCACTCTGGACGTGCCCAGCCAGGACGTGATCTCCCAGGACAATGTCACGGTGCGGGTGAACGCGGTGCTCTATTTCCGGGTGGTGGACCCGGCCAAGGCCATCATTCAGGTGGAGGACTACAACAACGCCACCAGCCAACTGGCCCAGACCACCTTGCGATCCGTGCTGGGCAAGCACGACCTGGATGAAATGCTTTCCGAGCGGGACAAGCTCAACGACGACATTCAGAGCATTCTGGACAGCCAGACCGACGCCTGGGGCATCAAGGTGGCCAACGTGGAGATCAAGCACGTGGATCTCAACGAGAGCATGATCCGCGCCATCGCCCGTCAGGCAGAGGCCGAACGTGAACGGCGGGCCAAGGTGATCCATGCCGAAGGGGAACTGCAGGCAGCGGTGAAACTGACCGAGGCTTCGGACATCCTCGCCAAAAGCCCCCATACCCTGCAACTGCGTTATCTGCAGACCATGGGTGACATGGGCAACAAGAATGCCTCCACCGTGATTTTCCCGTTCCCAATGGATCTGCTGAGCGCCTTCAAGAGTGTGGCGGGGGACGGTCTGCCCCGGGTGGTATCGAAACAGGACGAGGATAAAGGTTGATTCGTGGCGGAAGGACTCAAGGATCAGCCGGTCATCGACCGGTTTCTCGACACACTATGGATGCAGGAAGGCCTGAGTCAGCACACCCTGGCGGCCTACCGGGCCGATCTGAGCGGTCTGGCCCGATATCTGGAGATGGAAGGTATCTCCCTGGCCGACGCGGACCGGGGGCGATTGCTGGCCTATCTGGCCCTGCGCCTGGAGGCCGGGGCCAAGCCGCGGAGCCTGGCGCGGTTGCTGTCCACCCTGCGTCGTTTCTACGGCTCTTTGCTCCAGGCTGGCCAGATCCGGGATGATCCCACCGCCCGTATCGATGCCCCCCGGCTGGGGCGGCCGTTGCCCGATACCCTGACCGAGGCGGAGGTGGAGGCCTTGCTGGCCGCCCCGGACGTGGAGGACACCAACGGTCTGCGCGACCGGGCCATGCTGGAGGTGCTTTATGCCACCGGGCTGCGGGTCTCGGAGTTGGTGGGGCTGCGGCTGGGGCAGGTGAGCCGTCGTCATGGGGTGGTACGTACCCTGGGCAAGGGCGGCAAGGAGCGGCTGGTCCCCCTGGGGGAAGAATCCATGGACTGGCTGGAACGTTATCTGGCGGAGGGCAGGCCGGCACTGATGCAGGGCCATGGTCAGTCGGAGGCCCTGTTCGTCACCCGTCGGGGCGAGGGCATGACCCGGCAGGCCTTCTGGTACCTGATCAAGCGCCATGCGCAAAGCGCGGGCATCCGTAAGCACCTCTCGCCCCATACCCTGCGTCACGCCTTTGCCACCCACCTGCTCAATCATGGGGCGGATCTGCGGGTGGTGCAGATGTTGCTGGGCCATTCCAGTCTCTCCACGACCCAGATCTATACCCATGTGGCCACGCAGCGGCTCAAGGATCTGCACGCCGTCCATCATCCCAGGGGGTGAACCCACCATCGGTTCCCGTTACCATGGCCCCCCTTTGATGAATCTCATGTCTTGCCAGGGGATCGAATGGCGCCGTGCCTTGTCTTACCCTGACAGCGTTGCGATTTGCAGTGATCGCCAAACACCACCAAAGAGTCATCCACATGTACAGATACGGTCTTTCGCTTGTCCTCGTTATCCTGCTGGCGGTGCCGGCCATGGCCGGTGCCGACGCCCAGATCCAGCGACAGCTCAAGGAGCGGGTCTCCCTGCTGGTGCCCAATGCCGAACCCACCAGTATTCAGGAAACGCCGGTGAAGGGACTCTATGAGGTGAGATACGGGGCTCAGCTGTTCTACATCAGCGCGGATGGCCAGTATGTCCTGGATGGTGAACTGGTGGAACTGGACACCCGGCGCAGCCTGACGGCGGCATCCCGCTCCTTGGGGCGGCGCGAGATGCTGACCGAAATGGATGAAGCCGGCATGGTGGTCTATGCCCCCAAGGGCAGGACCGAGCATGTCATCACCGTGTTCACCGATGTGGATTGCCCCTATTGCCGTCGCCTGCATGAAGAAGTGCCGGCGCTGACCGAGCAGGGGGTCAAGGTGCGTTATGCCATGTTCCCCCGTTCCGGTGAGGGCAGCCCCACCTTCCGCAAGATGGTGGGTATCTGGTGTGCCGATGACCGCGCCAAGGCCATGGATCAGGTCAAGGACGGCAAGAATGTCACGGAAAAGACCTGTGACACGCCGGTCATGGAACACGTCATCATGGGGCAGATGATGGGCATCAACGGCACTCCGGCCATCCTGCTGGAAAGCGGCGACCTGATCCCCGGCTATCGTCCGGCCGGCGACATCATGGAAATGATCCGGCACGTGAAAGCTGCGGCACAGTGATCCTTTTTTCATCCCCACCCATCTCCGCGGGGGAGATGGGTGGGTGTGGGAGCGGTCCTGCCGGGATCAGTACATCAGCGCCATCATCCTGCGCCGATACTCGTTCACCAGTGGGTGTCTTGCCCCCAGCAGTTCGAATGCCGCCAGCAGGCCCTTGTGGCCGGCATCGTCACCATACTTGCGGTGCTTGCGCATGAGCTGGAGCAACTTCTCCAGTCCGGCCTGATGCTCTCCCTTGAGGATCAACGCGCAGCCCAGTCGATGTAGGGCGTCCGGGTCATCCGGATCGTTTGCCAGTCTTTTTTCCAGCGCCGACAGGGTTTCCGGTTGCCCGGCCGCCCGCGCAAAATGGAGTCGGGCTTCCAGCAGGCGCACCGCCTCCTGTTCATACAGATCCATGGGCAGGGTCTTGATGGCGGTTTCCGCCTCATCCACCCGTCCGGCCTGCATCAGGGCGTCGGCCAGGTCGATCTTCAGTGCCTGCCGGTCAGGATGATCTTGCAGCGCCTCCTCCAGCAGAGTCACCGCCCGGGCCGCGTCCCCCGCCGCCAGAGCCGCTTGCGCCGCCTCCCGCTCGACCGCCTCGGGGCCGGGCAGGTATTTTTCCAGCTGGGCACGAATGGCGGATTCGGGCTGCATGCCCATGAACTGATCCACCGGCCTGCCGTCCCGGTAGAAGATCACCGTCGGGATGCTGCGCACGCCGTGCTCCATGGCCAGTCCCTGTTCCCGGTCACTGTTCACCTTGGCCAGCACGAACTTGCCGCCATATTCCTCCGCCAGTCCCGAGAGCAGGGGCAGCAGCATCTTGCAGGGCTGGCACCAGTCAGCCCAGAAGTCCACCAGCACCAAGTGTTCGCGGGAACCTTCGATCACCACTTGCTGGAAGTCGGCTTCCGTGACATCGACGATGAAGGGAGAAAGGCTCATGGGTAGAAGATCCTGTGGTTGTAGGTGTGGCCCTTTCATTGTTGGGGTGCTCACCGGCTCGTTTCAAGGGGCGTTCCCGCCGCGCGCTTGTAACTTGTTGTGATGTTTCATACATTAGGCGCGCCTTTGCAGCCGGAAGTATTGCGCATGAGCGCCAGTTCCTATACCGCCTCAGATATCGAAGTCCTCTCCGGACTGGACCCGGTGCGCAAGCGCCCGGGCATGTATACCGACACCACCCGGCCTAATCACATGGCCCAGGAGGTGATCGACAATTCCGTGGACGAGGCCCTTGCCGGCCACGCCGGACGCATCGACGTGGTGCTCCACGGCGATGGTTCCCTGTCGGTCAGCGACGACGGCCGCGGCATGCCCGTGGACCTGCACCCCAAGGAAAAGCGTCCCGGGGTGGAGGTGATCCTGGGTACCCTGCACGCGGGCGGCAAGTTCTCCAACAAGAGCTACAAGTTCTCCGGCGGCCTGCACGGGGTGGGTGTCTCCGTGGTCAATGCCCTGTCCCTGAAGCTGGAAGTCTGGATCCGTCGTGACGGCAAGGAACATCACATGGCCTTTGCCGACGGTCACAAGCTCAGTGATCTGAAGGTGGTGGGGGAGGTGGGTCGCCGCAACACCGGCACCATGCTGCGCTTCTGGCCCGATCCCAAATATTTCGACAGCCCGAAATTCTCGGTGCCCCGGCTCAAGCACGTGCTGCGGGCCAAGGCGGTGCTCTGTCCCGGTCTGGCCATGTCCTTCCATGACGAGGTCACCGGCGAGCACTGTGACTGGCGTTACGAGGCGGGCCTGAAGGACTACCTCATGGAGGCGCTGCAGGGGGCCGAGACCTTGCCCGAAGAGCCCTTCATGGGCAGCATCTCCGGCGACACCGACGCCGCGGACTGGGCCGTGGTCTGGCTGCCGGAGGGTGGCGAGGGCGTGGCCGAGAGTTATGTGAACCTGATCCCCACCGCCCAGGGCGGCACCCATGTGAATGGTCTGCGCACCGGCCTGACCGACGCGGTGCGGGAATTCTGCGAGTTTCGCAATCTGATTCCCCGGGGCGTCAAGCTGGCTCCCGAGGATGTCTGGGACGGGGTGTCCTACATCCTGTCTTTCAAGATGCTCGATCCCCAGTTCGCTGGGCAGACCAAGGAGCGCCTGTCCTCCCGGGAGGCGGCACCGTTCGTGTCCGGCGTGGTCAAGGACAGTTTCAGCCTGTGGTTGAACCAGCATCCGGCGGCGGGGGAGCGCATCGCCGAACTGGCCATCTCCTCGGCCCAGCGTCGGCTGCGGGCGGGCAAGAAGGTGGTGCGCAAGAAGGTGACCCAGGGGCCGACCCTGCCCGGCAAGCTGGCCGACTGCGCGGCCCAGGATCTGGCGCGGACCGAACTGTTCCTGGTGGAAGGGGATTCCGCCGGCGGCAGCGCCAAGCAGGCCCGCGACCGGGAGTTTCAGGCCATCATGCCCCTGCGGGGCAAGATCCTCAACGCCTGGGAGGTGGATCCGGATCAGGTGCTGGGTTCCCAGGAGATTCATGACATCAGCGTGGCCATCGGCGTGAATCCCGGATCCGCGGACCTGAAGGACCTGCGTTACGGCAAGGTCTGCATCCTGGCGGACGCGGACTCCGACGGTGCCCACATCGCAACCCTGCTGTGTGCCCTGTTCCTGCGTCATTTCCGTCCGCTGGTGGCCCAGGGTCGGGTGTACGTGGCCATGCCGCCCCTGTTCCGCATCGACGTGGGCAAGGAGATCTTCTATGCCCTGGACGAGGAGGAAAAGCAGGGGGTGCTGCAACGCATTGCGGCGGAGAAGAAGAAGGGCAAGGTGGCTGTGACCCGGTTCAAGGGTCTGGGCGAGATGAACCCGTTGCAGTTGCGGGAGACCACCATGGCCCCGGATACCCGGCGTCTGGTCCAGCTCACCCTGGATGAGGGGGATGGGACCGATGCCCTGCTGGACATGCTGCTGGCCAAGAAGCGGGCGGCGGACCGCAAGGGCTGGCTGGAGCACAAGGGCCACCTGGCCGAAGTGATCTGAGTGATTCAGAGTGCCGCACTCAGTGCGGGACTCACACGGAAACAGGAGCTTGAAATGGCAACACCCATCGGATTCGGAAAGCGTCTGGCGCTGGTCCTGCTCAGTTTCGCGGGCATCATCATGGCCATGGTGGGCATCATGGAACTGGCCACCGCCGGCATGGGGGGACTCTATCCTCCGGCCTGGCGCTTCCCGGGTTACGCCTGGATACTCACCGTGGGCGGCTATCTGCTGATGATCCCCATGGGCTGGCTGTACCTGCGGGACATGAAGTCCGAAGAGGACTGAAGCTTCCCGATTCCTTGCCCGCAATCGACGGACATTCATGAGCCATTACGATCTGAACCTGGAAGGCGTCGAACGCCTGCCGCTCAAGACCTTTACCGAAAAGGCGTACCTGGACTACTCCATGTACGTCATCCTGGACCGTGCCCTGCCCCACGTGGGGGACGGGCTCAAACCCGTGCAGCGACGCATCATCTACGCCATGAGCGAGCTGGGCCTGTCCGCCGTTTCCAAGCACAAGAAGTCCGCCCGTACCGTGGGGGACGTGCTGGGCAAGTTTCATCCCCATGGGGATTCCGCCTGCTATGAGGCCATGGTGCTGTTGGCCCAACCCTTCTCTTCCCGCTATCCCTTCGTGGACGGCCAGGGCAACTGGGGGTCGCCGGACGATCCCAAGTCCTTTGCCGCCATGCGCTACACCGAGGCGCGATTGTCTCCCTATGCCCAGCTGCTGCTGTCGGAACTGGGGCAGGGGACCGCCGACTGGGTACCCAACTTCGACGGCACCCTGGAAGAGCCCCGGGTCCTGCCGTCCCGTCTGCCCAACGTGCTGCTCAACGGCGGCACCGGCATTGCCGTCGGCATGGCCACGGACATCCCGCCCCATAATCTCAGGGAAGTGGCCGCCGCCTGCATCCACCTGCTGGCCCATCCCGAGGCCTCGGTGGAGGATCTGTGCCGCCATGTCCAGGGGCCGGACTTTCCCACCGAGGCGGAGATCATCACCCCCCGCCGGGAACTGGTGGCCCTGTACCGCACCGGCAACGGCAGTCTGCGCATGCGTGCCCGTTATGAACGGGAAAACGGCGACATCATCATCACGGCCCTGCCGCATCAGGTTTCCGGAGCCAAGGTACTGGAACAGATCGCCGCCCAGATGAACGCCAAGAAGCTGCCGATGGTGGAGGATCTGCGGGATGAGTCGGACCATGAGCATCCCACCCGACTGGTGATCACACCCCGCTCCAACCGGGTGGACATCCCGGGTCTCATGGCCCACCTGTTCGCCACCACGGATCTGGAGCGCAGTTATCGGGTGAACCTGAACGTCATCGGTCTGGACGGTCGGCCCCAGGTGAAAAACCTGGTCCAGCTCCTGACCGAGTGGCTGTCCTTCCGTACCGAAACCGTGCGTCGCCGCCTGCAGTGGCGCCTGGACAAGGTGGAAAAGCGGCTGCACATCCTGGCGGGGCTGTTGATCGCCTATCTGAATATCGACGAGGTGATCCGCATCATTCGCGAGCACGACGAGCCCAAGCCGGTGCTGATGGAACGCTTCGGACTCACCGATGCCCAGGCCGAAGCCATCCTGGAACTCAAGCTGCGCCATCTGGCCAGGCTGGAGGAAATGAAGATCCGCGGTGAGCAGGACGAGTTGTCCCGGGAGCGTGACCAGTTACGGGCCATCCTGGGCTCCGGCGAACTGCTCAGGAACCTGGTGCGTGACGAGATCGCCGCCGATGCGGAGAAGTTTGGTGATGATCGTCGTTCCCCCATCGTCGAGCGGGCCGCCGCCCAGGCCCTGGACGAGTCGGCCCTGATCCCCTCGGAGCCATTGACCGTGGTGCTCTCCCGCATGGGCTGGGTGCGCGCCGCCAAGGGCCATGAAGTGGATGCCGCCGGACTCAGTTACAAATCCGGTGACGGCTTTTTGTCCGCTTCCCCCGGACGCAGCAATCAGCAGGCGGTGTTCATCGATTCCACCGGTCGCACCTATGCCCTGGCCGCCCATACCCTGCCGTCGGCGCGAGGGCAGGGGGAGCCCCTATCCGGGCGTCTGTCCCCACCGGACGGTGCCCGCTTTGTCGGCGTGATGATGGGGGCACCGGACGATCTCTACCTGCTGGCCACCGATCACGGCTACGGCTTCATCTGCACCTTGGAAGACATGATTTCCCGCAACCGGGGAGGCAAGGTGGTGCTGACGGTACCGGAGGGGGCCAACGTGCTGCCGCCGGTCCGGATTCGGGATCCGGAGCGCCAGCGTCTGGCGGCAGCCACCAGTGATGGGTATCTGCTGGTCACGGTCCTGTCAGACCTGCCCCGGATGGCCCGGGGCAAGGGCGACAAGATCATCAACATCCCCTCGGCCCGTCTCAAGGCGAGGGAGGAATGGATGGTGGAACCGGCTCTGGTGGCGGAGGGCGAGGTGCTCAATGTGGTGGCCGGCAAGAAGTTCAAGGCGGTGAAGGGAGCGGAACTGGAGGAGTACCTGGGAGAGCGGGGCCGTCGGGGCCGGAAGTTGCCTCGGGGGTTTCAGAAGGTGGATGCCCTCAATGCCGTGATCCCTTAGCGGCCCAGCGAAAGCCGGGCAATGCCCTGCATGTGCCGGACTGAAGCTTTGTGCTTGAATTTTTCATGCCAAACCCCATCTAATACGCCGTACCCTGTCATTGACAAACCCCAACTTCAGATCATGGAGACAGCATGAAGCGCATCGCCCTGTTCCTGGCCACTAACCTGGCCATCATCGTGGTGTTAAGCATCACCCTGCGGATTCTGGGAGTGGAGCGCATCCTGGATGAATCAGGGACCAACCTGAACCTGAGCAATCTGCTGGTCTTTGCCGCCGTCTTCGGCTTCGGGGGTTCCTTCATCTCCCTGGCCATTTCCAAGTGGATGGCCAAGAAGACCATGAACGTGCAGGTCATCGAACAGCCTCGCACCGAGACCGAGCGCTGGCTGGTGGAGACCGTGCGCCGTCAGGCCCAGCAGGCCGGTATCGGCATGCCGGAAGTGGGCATCTTCGACTCACCGGACCCCAACGCCTTCGCCACCGGCATGAGCAGGAACAATGCCCTGGTGGCCGTGAGCACCGGCCTCATGGACAACATGAACCGGGATGAAGTGGAGGCCGTGCTGGGACACGAAGTGGCTCATGTGGCCAACGGCGACATGGTCACCCTGGCCCTGATTCAGGGAGTGATCAACACCTTCGTGATCTTCCTGGCCCGCGTCATCGGTCACTTGGTGGACCGGGTGGTGTTCAAGAACGAGGAAGGCCATGGCCCGGCCTTCTGGGTGACCACCATCGTGGCGGAAATCATCCTGGCCATCCTGGCTTCCATCATCGTCATGTGGTTCTCCCGTCAGCGGGAATTCCGTGCCGACGAAGGGGGCGCCAAGCTGGCCGGCCGGGAGAAGATGATCGCCGCCCTGGAGCGTCTGCGTGCCGCTCAGGGGCAGCCCAGCCAGATGCCCGACCAGATGCAGGCTTTCGGCATCCGTGGTGGCATGGGGCAGGGGATCAAGAAGCTGTTCATGACCCACCCGCCGTTGGAAGAGCGCATCATGGCCCTCAAGGCCGGCGGCCGCTGATCTTCAGTGCCCTCCCTTCTCCCCTTGGGGGAGAAGGGCAGGGTCACCCCATGGACGAGAAGTCGTATTCCAGGGCACCGGAGGGCGCCTGCAGGAAATTCCCCTGAATGAAGTTCACGCCCAGGCCCCAGAGCACCGAGAGTGTGGCAGCGTCTTCCACCTGCTGGGCAATGATCATCTTGCCCTGGGTATGGCCCGTGTTCGTGAGGTGCTTGAGCACTTCCTGGTCTTCGTGACTTTTGACCAGGTTGCGGGTGTAGGAGGCATCCACCTTCAGGTAATCCACCGGAATGTGCTGCAGTATCTGGAAGGGGTTGAGTCCGATACCGAAGTCGTCCAGCACGAACTGGCAGTGAATGGTCTTGAGCGACTTGACCAGATCCCGGGCCTGTTTGAGATGGGCGATGACGTTTGCCACTTTGATCTGGAACACCACGCATTCGGCCGGGATGCGGTGCTCCTTGAGTCGCTCCGCGATCCAGGGAACCATGCCCGGGTCGTGGAGAGTGCCGCTGGTGATCTTGATGAAAAATACCGTGTCATGACCTGTCTTGCGACGTGCCGCCAGGGTGCTTAGGGCCTGTTCGATGACCCATTGGTCCAATTGCCGTGCCAGATCGGTACGTTCCGCGCTGGGCATGAAGTGGCTGGGGCTGATGGCTTCGCCTCCTTCGTTGAGAAGACGCATGAAGACTTCATAGCGTTCCCCTGCCTCCCCGTGGAGACTGATGATAGGTTGGAACAGCAGGATCAGTCGGTTGGCCTTCATCGCCTCGTGGATGCGCCTGGACCAGGTTTCATCCAGTTGCTTCTGGCTCATCTCCCCTTCCTTGGGCTGATAGACCACCGTCCGGTTGCCACCCGATGCCGCCGCCTCCTCGCACGCCTTGTGTGAACGGGACAGGAGTTCATCGATATCGGGTGCATTTTCGTCGATCTGCACGGCTCCGACGGAGGCGGTGAAGCTGATGGAGCGTCCTTCCACTTCACAGATGTGTTCCGATATCCGGTCCAGCAGGCCGCGGGTAAAACGCGTGATATCCTGCATCTCCCAGTGCTGACTGAGGATACCGTAGGCCTGCCCTTCCAGTCGGGCCACGATGTCGGATTGGCCGCAGGCCTCCTCCAGCAGTTTGCCCAGGTCGCCGAGCACCAGGTCCGCTCCGGCCACGCCCACCAGTTCCCTGATGTTGCTGAACTGGTCAACGGCCAGTTCGATCAGCGTGGCATTGGACTTGCCCTGAGCGGCCTGGCCCAGGGATTTCTGCAGGCATTCGAGGAAATACTGCCGATTGTAAAGGCCTGTGATCAGGTCTCGCTGTGAGAGGTAGTTGAGTTTTTTTTCCAGTTCCAGGGTATTACCATTCTTGTCGGACCGGATGAGTACCTGAATGCAGGGTTCACCGTCGATAATGGCGCCGCTGAATTCCATTCGTGCCGAGAAACTATCCCCCGACATCCGCTTGAGTTGCAGGTCATGGGCCTCAGGGAGGGCGTCGGGGGGCGCCTCATCGTTCAGGGTGTCATCATGCTGACGCAGATACTCCCTGAGCTTTCGCTGGTCTTCGCGTACCACCATGTCCATGATGGGAATGCCTTCGATCTCTTCGATGTCGGAAAATCCGAACAGTCTCAGGTAGGCAGGATTGGCGTAAAGGTGCATGCCTTCGTGGACATAGGCAATGGCATCCCGCGCATTTTCCAGCAGCATTTTACAGCGTCTCTCCGCCTCTCTCAGCGAGGACTCAAGAGACTTCAGGGAGCGCCATTGCTGCTGAAAGGCCAGGGCTCGAGTGATCACCAGGCGCAGGTGATCCAGGTGATCCTTGCGCACCATGTCGTGAGCCCCCGATCCCAGGCACTCCACGACATCGGTGTCGGGATCCGTGGCCACGGCAACCACGGGGGCATGACGCCCCATCTGACGGCTGATCTGAATGACTTTCTCCAGGGAGAGTGAAGGGTGCCCAAGGGTGCAGATGATGACGTCGGGGGGGTGCTGCTTCAGTTTGGCAAGCAGGTCTTCTTCGTCTTCTGCGCGCTCGGGTCTGACGGCCAAGCCGGCGGACTTGAGCGTGCTCACCACCATCTCGGCGTCGTTTAGGTTGTCATCAATGATCAGTAGGCGTAGAAGGTTGTCCATTCGGTGCCTGGCCTGAGTACGCGGGATGGGGCCGGGCAGGGTGCCGGCGGAGGTCACTGGCCTCGATTATATAGACAACCCCCTCGATATCGCCAATCAGGTGCGGACCATGCCGTGATCAGGCAGGGCGCAGGGCGTTTTCCTAGATAGCGGACCAGACCGTGGCGTTCACCGTACTCTGTTCACCGTTGTCTACACTCTGTGGTAAGCCCCTGAGCGGCTCATAGGCGAACTGTTCGAAGCGACTGGAGTGCACCAACCTGCGGGTGAGTTTCACGGGTAGGCCGCGCCCCGCTAGATTTACGATCACTTCGTCATCGACCTGGAAAGCGCCGGCGGGACAGAACAGGCTGGTGGTCTGTTGCAGTATCTGGATGGTGGGGGACATGAGTCCCTCCAATGGCTGTCCGTGGGCCAGATTGCGCTGACCACGCCTGAGTATGACCGGCAAGCTGCGAGGGGCGAGAATCTGGACTCCGATTTCCAGGCCGGTTGAGGGGTGGAACATCATCCAGCGTACAATGCCCAGTTGCCAGCCAGCCCCGCCGCTTTCATGGTGGCGCAGACCGACCAGTTCTCCCACCTGGACACGTCCTGCCTGAGGTTGCTCCCAGCGCAGGCGAAAACCGCCGGCACTGCTGTCCACCAGTTGCCATGCCTGCGGAGTCTGGATCTCAGGGCTCGGTGGCGCGCTTCCGTTGTCCAGGAGGGTGGTGCTGGTTACCAGATTGCCCTTGGCAATGCTGTCCCAGGCGGAAGATCCCAGATCTTTGGGCATGTCGGCCAGATAACGTACCGAGATGCCCATCTCCATGGAGCGAAGGGTGTAATCGATCTCTTGCAGGGACAGTTGGGTCGGGTCCGTGGAGCGCTTGCCCAGGTCGGCATCAACCTTCCGGGTGATGCAGTGATGGATACCGGCCAGACCCGTGGCAACATCGATCAGGCCGCCCTTTCCGGTACGGTTGAAGCGCCGCCGAGCCGTGTTCGTCCAGGCGGTCAGTGCTCTTTGGATCAGGTCATTGTCGATCTTCCTGTCATGTTCCCGCCGCACCAGATCGCGGAGTTGACGAATCAGGGGGGCGATCTGCAGGAAACGGTCACCTGCTGTGCCGTTCACCTCATCCGACCTGATGTAGTCTGGTCCCTGGTCGCCGCGCAGATTGATCCGGTAGAGCATGCCGGCATGATCGGGCAGGGCATCCGGTCCGATATGGCAGCCTGTGCAATGGGCTTCCAGGTGGCGATGCAACCGGTCCGATTCACCCTGACGCAGGGTCAGTGGGGAAGCCAGGGCCAGCAGGGCTGCCTGGAGATAGGCCTGTGCGGGGGTACGTCGTTTCGACGGCTCGTCCGTGATCTCCTGGTAGAGCAGTTCATGATGCTCCGCATCACTCAGGAGTTCGTGCATGGCTTGCCAGGTTCCCGGCGGGGGGGGGCAGGTACAGGCGGGCAGCATGGCGCTGCTGGGTCCCCAATAGACACAAGCCCCGATAGACGGCCGTAGTCAGCTGTCTACTGGAGAGTCCCGTCCTCTTCGTCCCCCGCACATCTCTGAGAACCTTCAGATAGCCGGTGCTGGTTTCCGCCAGCAGTTCTCCCGCGACATGGGCAATTTGAAGGCCTCGCGGCGGCAGGGGAAGGGAGCGGTTGATGAAGTGTCGACCCAGGTGTTCCTGCGCCATATGCAGGGAGGGACGCATGAGTTCCATGATCTCAAGACGATCCGCCGCAGGCAATGACCGGTTATTCAGTGACCGGACGGCCTGGAGCAGTCTGCGGGTTGTCTCTCCCATGTCTGCCAAGGGCAGTGTCTTCAGCCAGAGCTTGACCTTCCTTGGCTGCAAGGGAAGGGCATCATCGCCTGGAGGCTGCACCATGGGGGTTCCGACCAGCATCTCGGTTTACTCTCGGGGCCAGTGTCTCGGCCTTGAGACTGATTTTTTGTGACGTGGTTCACCATTTTAACGGTTATAGACCCTATTTTTCCAGAGTTCAAATTGCAGAGTCATCCATGGCCTGGGGCGCCTGAACCAGGGGGGTCTTCTTATCCTGCCCCGGGATTTCTCGTACCAGGCGGGGGAGTAGGTAACCGGGGAGCTGCCGGCTCAGGCGATCCATGATGCCCAGGGCCCGCTCCTCGGTGACGGCGAAATGCGCCGCGCCCTGTACAGGGTCCAGCATGTGCAGGTAATAAGGCTGGACGCCACTGTCGAACAGGGCGTGACTGAGTGTCGCCAGGGCATCCGGATTGTCGTTGATACCCTTGAGCAGGACGGTCTGATTGAACAGGCGTACCCCGGCCAGTTCCAGTCGCTCCATGGCCGCCCGGGTGGTACCGTCCAGTTCCCTGGCGTGATTGGCATGGATGACCATGATGGGGCGCAGGCGGGTGCTGGTCAGCCAGCCCAGCAGGGCGTCGTCGATTCTTTCCGGCAGCACCACCGGGAGGCGGCTGTGCAGGCGCAGGGTGCGCAGATGGGGGATACCGGCCAGATCCGAAACCATCGCCGCCAGCTTTTCATCATTCAGGGTGAGCGGATCACCGCCGCTCAGGATCACTTCCTGGATATCCTGATGGGTGCGCAGGTACAGCAGAATATGGGGCCAGGCTTCCCGGATCGCGGAGGCGTCCCGATAGGGAAAATGCTGTCGGAAACAGTAGCGACAATGGATGGCACAGGCGCCGGAAGTCACCAGCAGCACCCGGCCATGATACTTGTGCAATAGCCCTGGAATCGGCATCGATTCCAGATCACCGACCGGATCACTCTGAAAGCCGGGGACTTCCAGGCATTCCTCGGCCAGGGGCAGTACCTGTCTCAGCAAGGGGTCGTTGGGGTCTCCCGGAGTCATGCGCCCCAGATACCCCAGGGGCACCCGCACCCGGAACCGTTCCGCGGCCTTCAGGGTGGCGGGCAGCAGGGCCGGATCCAGCGACAGGCGCTCAAAAAGTTCTTCCGGATCGGTCACGGCCCTGGCGAGGGCGCGTTGCCAATCCGCCGACTGACTGTGGGCGGTTAATCGCGTTATCATAGGCGGATTTTTCAGGGTGGATCGTGGCAGGCTGCTCCATTGTGCCGGTTTTGCGCGTCTCTTTGCCAGATTCACCGCTCACTCGGGATCATCCCTGTTGGAAACCCCTTCGAGCCCTGCTCGATCCGGAGATGCATCACTATGGCAATGTACAGTACCAATGAATTCAAGAGCGGACTCAAGATTCTGCTGGATGGCGATCCTTACGCCATCGTGGAAAACGAGTTCGTCAAGCCCGGCAAGGGGCAGGCCTTCAATCGTGTGAAGATGCGCAACCTCAAGACCGGTCGCGTGCTGGACAAGACCTTCAAGTCCGGCGACTCGGTGGAAGCCGCCGACGTGATGGACACGGACATGCAATACCTCTACGCCGACGGCGAGTTCTGGCACTTCATGATGCCGGAGAGTTTCGAGCAGTATGCCGCCAACGAGGCCGCGGTCATCGATGCCATGAAGTGGCTCAAGGAACAGGACATGTGCACCGTGACCCTGTGGAACAACGTACCCCTGTCGGTCAGCCCGCCCAATTTCGTGGAACTGAAGATTACCCAGTGTGATCCGGGCATCCGCGGCGACACCGCCACCGGCGGCACCAAGCCGGCCACGCTGGAGACCGGGGCTGTGGTCAAGGTGCCCCTGTTCGTGAACGAAGGGGACGTGATCCGCGTGGATACCCGCACCGGCGACTACGTCTCCCGCGCGTGAGTTGGTTCCCCTCCGCCGCTCCGGCGATGTTGCGTCGTCGGGCGGATCTGCTTCGGTCGATCCGCCACTTTTTCCATGCGCGGGGGGTATTGGAAGTGGAAACCCCCTGCCTGTCCAGGGCGGGGGCCACGGATCCCGCCATTGAGAGCCTGACCGTGACCCTGCCGGAGGCTACCCTCTGGCTGCATACCTCCCCTGAGTTTCCCATGAAGCGCCTGTTGGCCGCCGGGTCGGGGGATATCTATCAGATTGCTCGGGTCTTTCGTGCCGGGGAAGCCGGTCGCTTTCACAATCCGGAATTCACCCTGCTGGAATGGTATCGGGTCGGGTTCGACCACCATCGGCTGATGGCTGAAGTCGATGATCTGGTGCGTGGTCTGGCCGGTGACCGGCTATCCCGCCCGACCACCTGGCTGAGTTACCGGCAGGCCATGCTCGATCATGCCGGTATCGATCCCCTGCATGCCGATGTCGTGGAACTGGCCGACAGGGCGCGGGCGCTCGGGCTGGATGTGCGGGGTGAACTGGATCGGGATGGCTGGCTGGACCTGATCATGTCCATGGTGGTGGCACCCGCGCTACCCGCGGAGGGTCTGACTTTCATCCATGATTATCCTGCCAGCCAGGCCGCGCTGGCCCGGATCTGTCCGGAGAACCCGGCGGTGGCCGAGCGCTTCGAGCTGTATTGGGGTGGGGTGGAACTGGCCAACGGTTTTCATGAACTGGGGGATGCGGTGGAGCAGGGCGTCCGTTTCGAGGCGGACAATCGCCGCCGCCGGTCCGCCGGGCAAGCGGCGGTGGCGGTGGATCATCATCTTCTGGCGGCTCTGGCCGAGGGCCTGCCGGATTGCGCCGGTGTGGCCCTGGGCGTGGACCGGTTGCTCATGTGCCTGAGTGGTTGCGACCACATCCGGCAGGTGCTGGCCTTTGACTGGGAGCGGGCCTGAAAACAGGGCCTTTTGTCTCTTCAGGTGATCACCGTCGGTGCCTCGCACCCGGTATGTTCCCGGATGCCCGCCACCTCGTGGGCAATGGCAATCAGCGGCGCCAGCGCCGTCTGGGTCTCCAGTGCGTGCCGTTGCGGGTCCGGCTCATACCGTTCCACGTAGAGCCGTAGCGTCGCCCCCGCCGTACCCGTACCCGACAGTCGGAATACCAGCCGTGAACCGCCCTCGAACAGGATGCGAACCCCCTGTCCCTGACTGATGGACCCGTCAATGGGATCTTCATAGGCGAAGTCATCCGCCAGGCTCACGGTGTGGTCACCCAGGCGTTTGCCGGTCAGGCCCGGCAAACGGTCCCGCAACCGGTTCATCAGGGTTTCCGCCCGCTGGGCGTCCACCTCTTCGAAGTCATGGCGGGTGTAATAATTGCGTCCGAACTGACGCCAGTGGGACTTGACGATGTTTTCCACCGATTCGTGGCGCACCGCCAGCAGGTTGAGCCAGAACAGCACCGCCCACAGCCCGTCCTTTTCCCGTACATGGTCGGAACCGGTACCGAAACTCTCCTCGCCGCAGAGGGTGACCCGGCCGGCATCCAGCAGGTTGCCGAAGAACTTCCAGCCGGTGGGGGTCTCGAAGCACTCAATGCCCAAATGCTCCGCCACCCGGTCCGCCGCCTGGCTGGTGGGCATGGAGCGGGCAATGCCGACAATGCCGCCACGGTAGCCAGGGACATGGTGGGCATTGGCCGCCAGTACCGCCAGACTGTCGCTGGGGGTGACGAAGAAGCGGCGTCCCAGGATCATGTTGCGATCCCCGTCCCCATCGGAGGCGGCGCCGAAGTCGGGGCCATTGCGCCCGTTCATGGCCTCCACCAGATCGTGCGCATGGACCAGATTGGGGTCCGGGTGGTGGCCGCCGAAATCCGCCAGCGGCTCGGCCCGCATCACCGTGCCCGGAGGGGCACCGAGCATGTCTTCCAGGATGCGCCGGGCATAGGGACCGGTCACCGCGTGCATGGCATCAAAGCGCATGCGGAAGGGGACGCTGTTGAACAGGGCGCGCATGCGATCAAAATCGAACAGGTTCTGCATCAGTGCAGCGTAATCCTGCACCGGATCCACCACGGCAATCTCCATGGTGCCCAGCTTGCTGGTGCCCAGGTGATCGATGTCCACGTGCTGGATGTCGGCAATCCGGTACTCGCTCAGCGTCAGGGTGGCGGCGTGGATCTCATTGGTGACCTTTTCCGGTGCCGGTCCCCCGTTGGGCGTATTGAACTTGATGCCGAAGTCGGCATGGGGGCCGCCGGGGTTATGACTGGCAGAGAGGATGAGTCCACCCTGGGTGCGGTAGCGTCGGATCAGACAGGAGGCCGCCGGGGTGGAGAGGATACCGCCGAGTCCCACGATGACCTTGGCCACCCCATGAGCCGCCGCCATGCGCAGGATGATCTGGATGGCTTCCCGGTTGAAGTAGCGGCCATCACCGCCCAGCACCAGGGTGCCGCCCTTGAGCGCAGTCTGGGTGTTGAAGACGGCCTGGACGAAGTTTTCCAGATAATGGGGCTGCTGAAAGACGCGTACCTGCTTGCGCAGGCCGGAAGTGCCCGGTTTCTGGTCTTTGAAGGGGGTGGTGGCAACCAGGTTGATGTTCATGGGCTCGCGGCGTTGAGTGGCTTGAGTCATTGAAGTTACCAAATACGCGGTCATCTGTCCCGATCGGGCACGAAGGGTCTCGGCTCGATGGCTTTCCCAGTGTTCTCCTTGGTAATATGCCGCCCATGTTGATCGAGGCACGCAAACCCGCCTATCTGGACCCCAGGCCCCGCAGTTTTGCGGCGTTGATGGACCTGTATGAGGCCAATTACATCCGCCTGCGCCAACTCTCTCCCGAACTGAGATCACAGCGGGGTGCGCTGGTTTCCCGGGTGGCGGGGGCCATGGACCTGTATCTGGAGGTGATCGAGAGTTGTCCCTACACCACCACCCTGATACTGACCTATCACTTTGAAGGCGACGAAGGACGGCATCGTCGCAAGAGCCCCAATCTGCATCTGCGGGTCTATCATGACGCCCGTCAGGTGGAAGTGATGGGATGCGCCTGCCGTCGCTCCGGCGAGGAAGTCAGTCTGGGCGATCATC
Organism: Ectothiorhodospira sp. PHS-1; assembly: GCF_000225005.1. NCBI lineage: Bacteria > Pseudomonadati > Pseudomonadota > Gammaproteobacteria > Chromatiales > Ectothiorhodospiraceae > Ectothiorhodospira > Ectothiorhodospira sp. PHS-1. The sequence continues at coordinate 29,354 of NZ_AGBG01000008.1, forward strand.
CGGATTGGCAGGCCCTGGAGCACCGCTGGCGTTTCAACCGTTTTCTCTATAAATGGCTCGGCTATTGTCTGCATCAGGGCCATCGGTTCGAGGGGGCCGGCGCCGCCGCAAAAAATTCTTGACTCCCCAGCTTGGTTTTGTAAGACTGCCTCTAAACCTGACTTAGAAGGTCGGAAATTGTGAAGCCTGACAACCGAGGAAGGGGGCGTCCATGAAACTGTCAACCAAGAGCCGATACGCAGTGACCGCCATGCTGGACCTGGCCATCCACGACGGGATCGGCCCTGTCACCCTGGCGGATATTTCCCAGACCCAGGGGATTTCCCTGTCCTACCTGGAACAGCTCTTCGCCAAGCTGCGCAAGCATGGTCTGGTGGAGGGGGTACGAGGTCCCGGCGGCGGCTATCGCCTGGCGCAGCCCGCCGATGAGATCACGGTGGCGAGCATCATTACGGCGGTGGACGAGAACGTGAAGATGACCCGCTGCCTGGGCACCGGTGACTGCCACGACGGGCAGCGTTGCCTGACTCACCAGCTCTGGGATGAACTCAGTCAGCAACTGTTTGCATTCCTGGACGGGATCACCCTGGACCAGTTCGCCAACCGTCCCGAGGTCCAGCAGATTGCCCGGCGCCAGGAACAGCAACATCCCCGCCATGCCCACCAGCATTTCATTTTCCGTCGCTCCGCCGCCTGAGGAGATCTCCATGTCATCGAAAAGGCCCATCTACCTGGATTATGCCGCCACCACGCCGGTCGACGAGCGGGTGGCGGAAACGATGTTCCGGTTCATGACCGTGGGCGGTGCCTTCGGCAACCCCGCTTCCCGCTCCCACAGTTTCGGCTGGGAAGCGGAAAAGGCGGTGGAAGAGGCCCGGGAGCAGGTGGCCGCCCTGGTGGGGGCCGATCCCCGGGAAATCGTCTGGACGAGCGGTGCCACCGAGGCGGACAACCTGGCCATCAAGGGGGCGGCCCATTTCTACCAGAAGAAAGGGCGTCATATCGTCACCCTCAAGACCGAACACAAGGCGGTGCTTGACACCTGCCGGCAGCTGGAGCGGGAAGGGTTCGAAGTCACCTACCTGGACCCGGAGCCCAGCGGCCTGCTGGACATGGCCAAGCTGGAGGGAGCCCTGCGTGACGATACGGTGCTGGTCTCCGTGATGCACGTGAACAACGAGATCGGCGTGATCCAGGATATCGAGGCCATCGGCAACCTGACTCGATCCCGAGGTGTCCTGTTCCATGTGGATGCCGCCCAGTCCACCGGCAAGGTGCCTCTGGACCTGTCGAAACTGCCGGTGGATCTGATGAGTTTTTCGGCTCACAAGACCTATGGTCCCAAGGGCGTGGGTGCCCTGTACGTGAGTCGCAAGCCCCGGGTGCGGATTGAGGCCCAGATGCACGGAGGTGGCCATGAGCGCGGTATGCGCTCCGGTACCCTGGCGCCCCATCAGATCATCGGCATGGGCGAGGCCTTTCGCATCGCCCGCGAGGAGATGGGGGCGGAGAACGAGCGCCTGCGCATGTTGCGGGACCGGCTCTGGGAAGGCCTGTCCGGCATGGACGAGGTTTATCTCAATGGTGACCTGGAGCGACGGGTGGCCGGCAATCTCAATGTCTCCTTCAACTTCGTGGAAGGGGAGAGCCTGATCATGGCCCTCAAGGACATCGCCGTCTCCTCCGGTTCCGCCTGCACCAGCGCCAGTCTGGAGCCCTCCTACGTGCTGCGTGCCCTGGGGCGGGATGATGAGCTGGCCCACAGCTCCATCCGCTTCTCCGTGGGCCGCTATACCACCGTGGAGGACATCGATCACACCATCGCCCTGGTCAAATCGGCGGTGGAGAAGCTGCGCGAGCTGTCCCCCCTCTGGGAAATGCACCAGGAAGGGGTGGATCTCAAGACCGTGGAGTGGGTGGCTCACTGAGCCACTCGGGACAACCCATTCGAGAGGTAATCGAACATGGCCTACAGCGACAAAGTCATCGACCACTACGAAAACCCCCGCAACGTGGGCTCCCTGGACAAGGCAGACCCCCACGTGGGCACCGGCATGGTGGGCGCACCGGCCTGCGGTGACGTGATGAAACTGCAGATCCGGGTCAACGATGCCGGCGTCATCGAGGACGCCAGGTTCAAGACCTACGGTTGCGGTTCCGCCATTGCCAGCTCCAGCCTGCTCACCGAGTGGGTGAAAGGGAAAACCCTGGAGGAGGCCGGCGCCATCAAGAATACCCAGATTGCCGAGGAACTGGCCCTGCCCCCGGTGAAAATCCACTGTTCGGTCCTGGCCGAGGACGCCATCAAGGCCGCGATCGCGGATTTTCGCAAGAAGTCGGTCCAGGGCCATCCCGCCGACCATGAGGAACCTCAACGACTATCGGCATGACCGCCGGCATCCCCCCGACAAAGCCCGGCTCACAGGGACGTGGGCTTGTCTGCCTCCCTCCCCATTGGGCTTTGTACCCGCCGGCAACGGCGGGTTTTTTGTTTCAGGGCCTGATCCGCCGCAACAGCCCGCGCAGTTGCCCGAAACGTTCCGGGTCGGGACCGGCACCGTAGCGCAGGGCCACGTATTCCCGGGTGAAGGCCGCCACCGGTTCCGCCAGATCCGGGCGTTCCCGGGCGATGCGTCGGGCAAAGTCCATGGGCGGTTCATGGGGGGCGCGGGTCAGTCCGGCCCGGGCCAGACGACGGCAGAAACGCCGATAGACCACGGCCAGCGGATCGGCGACCGGCAGGCGATTGCGCCACAGGAACACGGCCGCGAACACCAGCACCACCGCGCCGATGAGTACCACCATCAGGGTGATCATCCCGCGCCAGTCCAGGCGTCCCAGGCCCAGCCGCTCCAGCAGTTCTTCCTGTCGCTCGGGACCGAAGGCCAGCACCCAGCCGCTCCAGTAGTAGTCGATGCTGTCGCGCCATAGCGCCCACTGCAGCCTCACCATGCCCCAGTCCAGGCTGCGACGGATAAAGTCCGGGGCGCCCAGATCCCCCGACAGGGCGATCCGGATCCCTTGTTCGATGCGTTCCGGAGCGACCGCGGCGGTGGGGTCCACCCGTACCCAGCCCCGGCCTTCCAGCCAGACCTCGGCCCAGGCATGGGCATCGGACTGACGCACCAGCAGGTAATTGCCCAGGCGGTTGTATTCGCCGCCCTGGTAACCGGTGACCACCCGTGCCGGGATGCCGGCGGCCCGCATCAGCACCACGAAGGCGCTGGCATAGTGTTCGCAGAAACCGGCCCGGGCCTCGAACAGGAACTGATCCACCGGGTCCCGCTCCAGTCTGGGGGGAGACAGGGTGTAGAAGAAGGGTTCTTCGTTGAAGTGCCGCAGGGCGGCCTGGATCAGGGTGTCGTCTTCTTCATGTTGTGCCCGCCAGGCCTGCGCCAGTGCCTGGGCCCGTGGGGCCGCGCGAGCCGGCAGGCTCAGTGCCTGGCGGCGACGTGCCTCGGACAGTTCCGGTTCCAGGATCAGATCCGTCCGCGAGGCCAGGCTGTACTGCACCAGGCGCCGTACCGGGCGGTCGGCCACCAGATAGTGATCCTCGGTCATGCGGGCATCGGGCGGCACGGCGACGGGGACATCCAGGGCCAGCAGCCAGCGGCGTTCGTGGGGTTCCAGATTAAGGGTGTAGGTCACCATGCCATCGGTATCCGGCAGCAGGGGCAGGGCGTCGATTTCCGTCTCCCGGCCCGCCCGCCAGGTGCGCCCGTCGAAATGGGCGAATACCGGCCCGCGCCAGTACCGCTGTGCCGGCGCGGGCGGCTCGTCGGTGAATGAAACCCGGAAAGCGGGGGCGTCGGACTGCAGTAATTCACTGATGGAACCGGGGGACATGCTGTCGGACAGGCCGGTCACGCCGGTGGTGCTGTCCTGGGGCATGCCCCAGAGGGGGCCGGGCAGACGGGGAAAGAGCAGGAACAGGATGATCATCACCGGCACCGCCTGGCCCAGCATCAGACCGGCCAGGCCGAAGGACTCCCTGACCGGTTGTACCCCTTCACCGGCATTGAGCCTGACCAGGGCGGCGGTGGTGGCGAACACCGCCACCAGCATGTAGAGGGCGACCGGGATCTCCTGGGAGTAGAAGAAGTTGGTGATGATGACGAAATAGCCCAGGAACACCACCAGCATGGCATCCCGGTAGGTGCGGGTTTCCAGCAGTTTCAGGCCTGTCATCAGGACCAGCAGGGCCACGCCGGCGTCGCGGCCGAAGAGGGTGCCGTAGCGACCCAGGACCAGGCCGGTCATGAGTATGGTGAGCAGCACCAGTATCCAGCGGGAGGGCATGGGCAGTCGGCCCAGATGGACGCCGCCGCGCCAGGCCAGGGCCAGGACCGTGGTCAGCACCACCCACACGGGTTGATTGAACAGGTGGAGCACGATGGCCACGCCGATGGCGGCGATCACCCACAGCAGGGCGCCGGAACGGGCCGGTAGCCGGTCTTCCAGCCTCATGGGTGCGACGCTCATGGACAGGCGTCCGCCGGTAGGGCGAAGCAGGCCAGGTATTCCAGGCAGCGTCGCTGATGGGCCTCGCCCGTGTCCGGCTCCAGCTCCAGGCCGGGCATGCGCAGGCCGAAGCGTAGCCCCTGAGCCTGGGCCTGAAGGACCTGGTGACACATCATGGACAGCCGGATCTCCAGATCGCCCGCCGGCAACTGGTCCCAGTCCAGCCAGACCTGCCCGCCGCTCACCTCGCCGAACTGCTTGATGTAAAGATCACCGGTACGGGCCAGGGCCTTCCAGTCCAGATGGCGGGGGGAGTCTCCCGGCTGATAGCCCCGGACACCGGCAAACTCCTCTCCGGCGGGATCGGTCCGTTCCCGGCTTTCGCCTTCATCCTGCCCGGCAAAGGGGGGCGCCTGATCCATGGGCAGGGGCTTGGGGTAGACCAGCACGGACTCATCGAAATGCAGCCAGGACCAGGCCCGGAACAGTCCCATGGGATAGCGGCCATGGAGTCGTAGGCGACCGGGTCGCAACACACCCCGGCGCCGGGCGGGCAGGTCCAGAGTGACCTGGGTTTCATCCCGGGCGCCGACATCAAAGGGCACCGGTGTGCCATCCAGGGTCTCCAGCAGCAGGCCGCGACGGGTCACCCGACTGGGGTTTTCCATGGTGTAGACGAATTGGGCGGTCTGGCCGGCAAAGACCGGCTGAGCCGGTCGGCGCGTGACCCGCAGCCCCAGCAGGTTTCTGTGGGTATGCCACATGGCATTGGCGCCCAGGGCCGCCAGCAGGAAGGTCAGCATGAAGGCCATGCTGTTGCTGTAATTGATGGCCCCCAGCAGCATCACCAGGAGGATCAGGGCAAAGGTGTAGCCCTGACGGGTGGGCAGGATGTAGATGCAGCGCCGGTGCAGCCGCAGGGTCCGGCCTTCCGGCAGCTGGTGCCGGGTGATCCAGGCGATGGCCCGTTCCCGCAGCCGCCGACGATCCAGGACCTGGGCCTTCATCACGGGACCGGAACGGCCTCGATCAGACGCCGGGTGACCTGTTCCGGTGCCAGGCCGGGGGATTCGCTCAGGTGCAGTCGATGCCCGGCCACCGGCGGCAGGACCGCCTGGATGTCTTCCGGCAGCACATGATCCCGGTGATCCACCAGGGCCCAGGCCTGGGCGGCGCGCAGCAGTGCCAGCACCGCCCGTGGCGACAGACCCATCCGGTACACCCCCGGTCGGCGGGTGTGGGCGACGATGGCTTGCAGGTAGTCCAGCAGGGCATCGGAGACATGAACCTGCGTGACCTGTCGCTGCAGCGACAGCAGGGCAGGGGTATCCACCTGGGCGGGGAGTTCCTCCACCAGCTCACGGCGGTCCCGCCCCCGCAGCAGGGCACGTTCGGCCGCCGCGTCCGGATACCCCAGATGGATGCGCATCAGGAAACGGTCCATCTGGGATTCGGGCAGGGGAAATGTGCCGATCTGTTCCTGGGGATTCTGGGTGGCGATGACGAAGAACGGCTCCGGCAGACGCCGGGTGGTGCCTTCGATGGTGACCTGTTGTTCCTCCATGGCCTCCAGCAGGGCGCTCTGGGATTTGGGCGTGGCGCGGTTGATCTCGTCCGCCAGAACCAGTTGGGAAAAGACCGGACCGGGATGGAACTCGAAGCGCTTGCGCTCCGTGCTGAACACCGAGACGCCGAGGATGTCCGCCGGCAGCAGATCGCTGGTGAACTGGATGCGCTGGAACTGCAACCCCAGGGTGCGGGCCAGGGCATGGGCCAGGGTGGTCTTGCCGACCCCCGGCAGGTCTTCCACCAGCAGGTGACCCCGGGCCAGCAGGCAGGCCAGGGACAGCCGGATGGGGCCGGGTTTGCCAAAGATGACTGTATTCAACTGCGCCAGGATGGCATCGATGCGTGCGGCCGTGGCGGTATCCGGCTGGGTCTTGTTCATGGGCGGCTCCGGCCCTCCGTCATCGGTTGTGAACCCTGCTAGAGGGACTTGACCCAGAAGACCATGGTCTTTTCCGATTCCCTTGGCTGATCCAGATCCTTCCAGGAAAAGAGGGTGGTGAGGCTGGGTTGCTTGCGATAACCTCGTTTTTTCCAGAACTCATCCAGCGGTGTGTAGTCGGAAGGACGGCGGGGGTCGTCTTTCGGCCGATAGACGGCGCAGAAGGTGGCGTGGGTGAAACCGCCCAGGGATCTGGCATGGGCCTCCCGTTCCTGGAAGAATCTCACCCCTAGCCCCTGACCCCGGTATTCGGGCAGCAGCACGGATTCCCCCAGGTAGAAGACCCGCGCCGGATCGTAGCCGTGCTGACGCAGGGGGCGGATCACGTTCTCCGGCTCGTGCGCCAGGGGCAGGGCGGTGGAGGCGCCGACGATCCTGTCGCCGTCACGGACCAGCACCACGACGCTTTTGGGGGAGGCCGTGTAGGTGGCCAGGTAGTTTTCCTCATACGCCGGGTCGCCGTCATAGAGATAGGGATAGGCATGGAAAACGCTGATCCTGAGCCGGGCCAGCTCGTTTAGCCAGGGAGCGGCTTGTGGGCCCGTCAGGCGTTCGATGTGCAGGGTACTGGACATGACGATCCCGGATGTTCTGTCAAAAAATGGTTGGACTGTCCCCGTGCCAGGGGGTTCACCGTTGCTTTCTTCTCCTGTTCAGTCTGGCAATATGGAGCGACATGTTCAATGGTTTGCCATGGAGTTCGCGTGTTCCCGTGGGTAAAAAGACATCCGTGAATGAAGACGGCGCATATCTGAAGGTCTCACCCGGCCCGGCGGGTGAGTGTATCCTCGAGCTGTCCGGCCGCCTGGACGCCTATACGATAGGCCCACTCTGGCCCCGGGCCGGCCGCATGCTGGAGGATCATGCCGAGACGCCGGTGCGGGTGGATCTGGCGGCGGTGGACTACTGCGACGGTGCCGGTGTGGCCCTGTTGCTGGATCTGCTGCGTCAGACCCGGGCACCGGGGGCGGAGGTGGCGCTGGTGAATGTGCCGACCAAGATGGCGCAGCTGCTGGAACCCTTCGATGCCAAGGCCTTGACCGGTGCCCCGGAGGCGCGTCGCGCGCCCGGACTGGGTCGGCGCCTGGGTGACGGAGTCCATGACCTGGGGCGCGACCTTTACAATCATGTGGTGTTTGTGGGCGAGGCCGCAGCCGCCCTGGCCCACGGCCTGGCCCATCCCTCCCGCGTGCGCTGGAAGGATGCCCTGCGCATTGCCCAGGAAGCTGGGGTTAATGCCCTGCCCATCGTCGCCCTGATTGCCTTTCTCATGGGGGTGATCCTGGCGTTTCAGTCCGCCGTGGCGATGAAACAGTTCGGTGCCGAGATCTTCGTCGCCAACCTGGTGGCCTTGTCCCTGTTCCGGGAACTGGGTCCGCTGATGACGGCGATCCTGCTGGCGGGCCGTTCCGCTTCCGCCTTTGCCGCCGAGATCGGTACCATGAAGGTCAACGAGGAACTCAATGCCCTGACCACCATGGGACTGGACCCGGTCCGTTTCCTGGTGGTGACCCGGGTCATGGCGGCGGTGATCATCGCGCCTTTGTTGACCATCTTTGCGGACCTGGTGGGGCTGATGGGGGGGGCCATGGTGATGATGACCTTCGACGTGCCCCTGGTGGCGTTCATGAACCAGGTCAGTCAGGCGGTGTCGCCGGGAGACTTCCTGGGCGGCCTGTTCAAGGCCACCGTGTTCGGCCTGGTCATCGCCGGCGTGGGCTGTCTGCGCGGCCTGGAAACCCGCACCGGCGCCTCCGCCGTGGGGATTTCCACCACCCGGGCGGTGGTCAGCGCGATTATCCTGATCGTGGTTCTGGACGGTCTGTTTGCCGTGATCTTCTTCCATCTGGGTATCTGATGCAGCCCGACTCTCAATCGCCACCGCCGATCATCCAGGTACGGGACCTCACGCTGGGGTTCGGCGGTACGCCGCTGCTGGCGCATCTGTCCTTCGACATTGCGCCGGGTGAGATCTTCGTCATTTTGGGTGGTTCCGGCTGCGGCAAGAGCACCCTGCTCAAGCACATGATCGGACTCTACGAGCCCATGGCCGGAGAGGTGGTCATCGGCGGCGAGGTCTTTACCGGGACCGAGGGCCAGGCCCGTCGGGATATCCTGCGACGTTTCGGTGTCATGTACCAGATGGGTGCCCTGTTCGGTTCCATGACCCTGCTGGAAAACGTGCGCCTGCCCCTGGAGGAGTTCACCGACCTGCCCGAAGAAGCCATGGATCTGGTAGCCCGCCTCAAGCTGCAGCTGGTGGGACTGACCGGGTTCGAACAGCACATGCCGGCGGAGATTTCCGGCGGGATGCAAAAGCGCGCAGCCATCGCCCGGGCCATGGCGCTGGATCCGGACATCCTGTTTCTGGATGAGCCCTCCGCCGGTCTGGATCCCATCACCTCGGCGGAACTGGATCAGCTGATCCTGCGTCTGAGCCGCATTCTGGGCATCACCTTCGTGGTGGTGACCCACGAATTGCCCAGCATTTTCACTATTGCGGACCGGGTGATCATGCTGGACAAGGAAACCCGGGGTATCCTGGCAGAGGGTGATCCCGCCCATCTGCGGGACCACAGTGAACACCCGTGGGTACGTCGTTTCTTCAACCGTGAAGCCACGGAGGCATCGTGAGTAGTCGTGCCGGTTATTTTCGTCTGGGATTGTTCATCGTCGGTGCCTTTGCCGCTACCGTCGTGATCCTGCTGGCGCTGGGTGTGGGCGCGCTGTTGCGGCCCAAGTTGATGATGGAAACCTATTTCGACGGCTCCATCCAGGGGCTGGACGTGGGGGCGCCCATCAAGCTGCGCGGGGTCACCATCGGCGAGGTGAGTCAGATCAGCTTCACCTACGCCCATTACCAGAAAGAGCTGCCTGTCGCCGACCGTGCCCAGTATGTGATGGTCAGGGGCTGGTTGCGTCCGGATCTGCTCAGTACGCCCGTGAGGGAGGTGGATACCAAGGATGAGCTGGCGCTGTTCGTGGAACGAGGGCTGCGGGTGCGCATGACCAGCCAGGGGGTCACCGGTATCAACTTTCTGGAACTGGATTTCTTCGATGCGGACACCTTCACCCCGGTGGTCATCGACTGGACTCCGGAGTACCTGTACATCCCCTCCGCCCCCAGTACCATGACCCAGTTTCTGCAGTACGCGGACAATATCATGCGCCGGGTGGACAGGATGGACGTGGAATCCATCCTGCATAACATTGAGCGTTTCACCATCAATCTCAATGAACTGGTGGAAGGGGTGGATAGCGGCCAGTTGATGCGGGAACTGACCGGCAGCCTGGAGCAGACCCACGACATCCTCAAGCGGGTGCAGCGCCTGGCGGATTCGCCGCAATTGGCCAGGATTCCGGAAGACCTGGGGGCAACGGCACAGAATCTCCGGCGCTTGTCGGAGTCCCCCGAGATCCGCCAGTCGTTGGAAGGCTTGACCCGCTCCCTGGATCAGCTCAAGGGCACCGTGGGACGTGCCGACGACCTGATCGCCGGTCATGAGCAGGACATTGCCGCCTCGCTGGACAACCTGCGGGCCATGACCGACAACCTGCGTGCCCTCACCGAGGATCTGCGCCGCCATCCGGGGGCGATCCTGAATCGTCCCCCTGAACCCGCCGAACTGTCCCGATGATCCGGAGCCCGATCATGCCTCGACTCACCAAGTCCCTGTTGCTGTTCCTGCTGGTGCCGGCCTTGCTGATGACCGCCGCCTGCAGCGTGAGTCTGGACCGCGATCCGCCGGTACGTACCACCTATCTGATGGAGGCCAAGCGGCCGGCCCTGCCGGTGGACGAGCCGGTCGGTGGCAGTTTGGTCATGGGGACGGTGCGGGTGGCACCGGAGTTCGCCACCCGGGGTCTGATCTACCGCATGGATGACACACGGTATGTCTCCGATTTCCATCATGACTGGTTTGCTCCAGTGCGGGATCAGGTGTACAGCACGACCCGGGAGTGGTTGCATGACGCCCGGGTGTTCCACACCCTGCTGCCGCCCAGCCTGGCCCGGGAAGCGGACTACCGCCTGGATATTCTGGTCAACACCATCCATGGCGATCTGCGGGATGAGCAGTCTCCGGCAGCGGTGCTGGAATTGCAGGCCTACCTGTCATCCCGTGGACAGGAGGGAGAGCGTCGTATCCTGCTGGCCTCTACCCTGCAGTCCCGTCAGCCGCTGTCCGAAGCCACCCCGGCCCAGGTGGCCGCGGGCCTGTCCCGGGGGCTGGCGGATATCCTGACCCGGCTGGAATCGGAGCTCACTCAAGCCCTGCCGTAGAGCGGGCAGACCATAACGACCACCCACAGGAGGGCGGAGGATGTATCGAGCCATCGTACTGAACAAGACCGAAAGCGGCGTCGAGGCGAAGCTGGAATCCCTGGATGAGCAGGCGCTACCGGAAGGCGATGTGACCGTCAGGGTGGCCTGGTCCACCCTCAACTACAAGGACGGCCTGGCAATCACCGGCAAGGCCCCCGTGGTCCGCCACTATCCCATGGTCCCGGGAGTGGATCTGTCGGGCACGGTGGAACACAGCGATCACCCCTGCTGGCGGCCGGGTGACCGGGTCATCCTCAATGGCTGGGGGGTGGGTGAAGCCCACCCCGGCGGTCTGGCCGAGAAGGCGCGCCTCAAGGGGGACTGGTTGGTACCCCTGCCGGAGGCCCTTGACCTGCGCCAGGCCATGGCCATCGGCACCGCCGGCTACACCGCCATGCTCTGTGTGCTGGCTCTGGCCCGCCAGGGTGTCCGGCCCGACCAGGGCGACGTTCTGGTGACCGGCGCCGGTGGTGGGGTGGGCAGCATCGCGGTGATGCTGCTGGCGGGGCGCGGCTACCGGGTGGTGGCATCCACCGGGCGGCCGGGGGAGGCGGCATACCTCACGGGCCTGGGCGCGGCGGAAGTCATGGATCGGGCGGAGCTGTCGTCCCCCGGCAAGCCCCTGGGCAAGATCCGCTGGGCCGGGGCAGTGGACACGGTGGGCAGTCATACCCTGGCCAATGTGCTGGCTTCCACCTGCTACGGCGGCAGTGTGGCCGCCTGCGGGCTGGCCCAGGGCATGGACCTGCCGGCGACCGTGGCACCCTTCATCCTGCGGGGGGTGAACCTGCTGGGTGTGGACAGCGTCTACACACCCATGGAGCGGCGTCTGGAGGCCTGGGATTGCCTGGCCCGGGAACTGGATCCGGAGCGGCTGGCGGTGGCCACCACGGAGGTGGCATTGGCGGAGGTGATTCCGCTGGCCGACCGGATCCTGGCCGGACAGGTGCGGGGGCGCACGGTGGTGGACGTCAACCGCTAGGGGCGCGGGGAAACTGGATCTCGATCCGGGTGCCTTCATCGAGGCGGGAGTCGATCCACATGCGTCCCTGGAGGCGCTGGGTCACCCAATAGGCCTTGGTCAGGCCGAAGCCGCCGCCATAGGTTCGTCGATTTCTGACGTTATCCGCACGGAAGCCCAGCATGACGACGTCCTGAATCTGCTCGGCGGGAATGCCGACACCGGTATCCTCCACCACGAAGCGTATCCTGTGGCCGTCATCATCCAGGCCTGACAGGATGCGCCCACCGGGCGGGGTGTACTTGCGTGCGTTGGCCATCAGATCCCGTATCACGTCGCTGAACACGGCCGGCATGAAAATCTGGTTTCCATCCCGGCTGGTGACATCGAATTTCACCAGATAGTCCCGCTCTTCCTGTCCGGCGATGTTGTGCTTGATGCCGAAGCCGCCGTTGCTTTTCTGCTGCATCACCTGAAACAGGATCGCCAGATCTTCCTTGAGCAGCTCCAGGTCATACCATTGCCAGATCATCGGCACGCCGGCACGGGCCGTCAGCTCCTTGACCCGGGTCTTGAAGATCGCCATGACGGCTTCAATGTTGTCCAGACATTCCTGGGCGGCCGGGGTAGGGGTGATGCCGATCACGGCGGTTGCGACCGCCTGCTGGATTTACTGGTGAATGGCATCGATATCCCGGACCCAGAGTCTGGCTTGAAACGGGTCTTGCAGGGCACGGGCAAACTCATGCACGGCGCCGATGCCGCGTTTCAGCGGCTCAGGGCGGTCCAGATGCAGCGCCAGCAGATCCATTTCCGCTGAAAGTACGTTGAGCACATTGAGAAAACTGTGCAGATCCACCAAGGCTTCCTGCTCCGGTGTGAGATTCAAGGCCTTGATGATCTCTACCACAATGCGATATACCTCCCCGTGACATGGCGACAGGCTCAGGCTGTTGGATACAGTCTAGCGATGCCGCAAGGAAACGGCATTCCGGCCATCGGCCATTTTGCTGCCTTCATCTTCAGTACCAGCCACAATACTGTGAGGAGTGTCACATTTTAAGAGAGCACGGAACAAGTCTCTTCCCACGACTCCTCATCTGTCTTTTGTCTTTTCTCGTGCCTTTTCCACCCATGACTCCCGTTCTCTTTTTTCTTTTCCGTCACTCCCGCGAAGGCGGGAGTCCAGTATTTTCAGCCTGTGTTCCATGACCGGATTCCCGCTTTCGCGGGAATGACTGATTAAAATTTTGAGAGATCAAGGGTAGACAGACACCGGGACTCCATTCCCGGTGCCCACGGGACACTCGACTATTCCCGCACGCCTTCCACGGCTTCCTCCGCCGCGTCCACGGCGTCATCGATCTCACGACCGGCCTGCTCTGCCGGACCGGGTTCATCCACGGCATCGCCGATGGCTTCCGCAGCGTCGTCCAGCCTCTCTTCCGCGGCTTCCACGGCGTCTTCGTAACGTTCCTGAGCCTCTTCCATCACTTCATCCACGGTCTGACCGGCCTCTTCGGCCGGGCCTCGGTCGGAGCATCCCACCAGAAAGGCCAGGGGGAAGATGGACAGGGCGGCGATAACTGTGTGACGGTGCTTCATGCAAACCTCCTACACGAGTGATTGGGTGATGAATCCATTGATCAAAAGATGCGCGGGAAAGCCATGCCTCAATGACGGCAGACCCATGTCTATGGATTGCACGGCACAGCTTATGTTCCTTTGACCAGGGATTCGGTGCTGTGTCTCAAACTTTGGGACGAGAATCGGTGGGGCCCCACTCCGGACAGTACCGTGCATAATGCGCGGCATGTCTGACGCAATGCCCGTGGTGGGCCTGAATCCCTCATCCCTGACCCTCATTCTGCTGGGTGGCGCCCTGGGCGGGCTGCTCCGCTATTGGATGACCGCGTGGATCAGTTCGCGGATAGGGGACACCTTTCCCTGGGGTACCCTGGTGGTCAATGTCAGCGGCGCCAGCCTGATCGGCGTGGCCGCCGCCTGGATGCTGTCAGGAGGTCCGGGAGGAGGTCAGATCAATGCCTGGGCATGGCTGGTGGTAGGGATTCTGGGCAGTTACACCACCGTCTCTTCCTTCAGCCTGCAGACCCTGATTCTGTTGCGCGGTAGCCGACTTCCGCAGGCGTTTTTCAATATCTTCCTTTCCGTCTTTTTATGTCTGGGAGGTGCTGCGCTGGCGTATACCGTCACGGGATACGTACTGGCGCGAGGTATCTGATGCGTGACCGTTACCGAGTCTGGCTGGCCGTGGCCCTGGGCAGTGGCCTGGGGGCTGTGTCACGGCACTTGGTGTCGGTGGCCGCGCTCACCGCATTGGGACCAGCCTTTGCTTGGGGTACGCTGGTGGTGAACCTGGTGGGTTCCTGGCTCATCGGCCTCTATGCCGCCCTGACCGAGCCGGGTGGAGCCTTGGTGGTGGGGCCGGCCATGCGCCAGTTCGTGCTCGCCGGCTTTTGTGGTGGATTCACCACCTTTTCCGTTTTCAGCCTGGAGACGCTGATCTGGTTGCAGCAGGGGCGTCCCGGATTGGCCGCGGGGTATGTGCTCGGTTCCGTGGTCCTGTGGATGTTGGCGGTGTGGATGGGATACGCCCAGGGTATGAGGTTCAATGACCGCCTGGCACGGTCTGGATAAGCGCCGGCGGCTGGTTTTCATGGGTGGATAAAAAAGTGTTGACACCCTGAAGCAGATCTGTAAAATACGCGCCATCAAGTGACGCGGGAATAGCTCAGTTGGTAGAGCACAACCTTGCCAAGGTTGGGGTCGCGAGTTCGAGTCTCGTTTCCCGCTCCAAATAAGTCCTTGTGATTCAAGGAAAAAAGCCACCTAATAAGGTGGATTTTTGCGTTTCCCGTGCCGGTGGCCAGTGGGATTTTTGTCCATCGGAAAGATGAAGGCGTCAGGTTGCAAGGGGTTGCCAAACGCCGGGTATCTGGATAGAATCCGCCTTTCACTTGTCGATTCCCCTGGCTGGGTGGCAGAGTGGTTATGCAGCGGCCTGCAAAGCCGTGGACGCCGGTTCGATTCCGACCCCAGCCTCCAAGATAAATAGAAGACGACCTCTTGTCCTTCTGAAAAGGCCCGCCTGGATGCGGGCCTTTTGCAATCTACATCCACGCCGTTTCCTGGCGTGGGGATATCCGTAGCCTGCCTATTTGTACCTGTATGGGTTCTCGTGACGAGTGTCAGTAGCGCAGGTTCTGAAATGAGTCAGGATAGGTCTGAGGGATGCCTTGACGTGCGGGTGTTGAGCCAACACTAGGGTAGGTGGTCATTGCTCAAGAAGATCGCTATCGAAGACCTGAAAATGGGCATGTACATCACGGAGTTCTGCGGCTCCTGGATGGAGCACCCCTTCTGGCGTACCCGTTTCCTGCTGACTCATGCAAAAGACCTGGAGCGAATCCAGACCAGCAGCATCAAGGCGGTGTGGATCGATTGCGACAGGGGGCTGGATGTTGACGGCGCGGTGCCCTCGGTTTCCAGGGACGAGGAAGATGCCAGGGTTGCCTCTCAGCTTGAGCAGGCTGCCCAGATTGGTTCACATCTTCAGCCGGCCTCCATGGAGGAAGAGTTGGTACGGGCCAGGAAAATCCTGCATCTGTCCAGGCATGCCGTGGCCGAAATGTTTTCCGAGGCACGCATGGGCAATGCCGTGGACATGAGCGTGGCCTGGAACGTCGTTGACCAGTTGTCCCATTCCATTGCCCGCAATCCCATTGCACTGATCAGCCTGAGCCGGCTCAAGCAGGCGGACGAGTATACCTACATGCATTCCGTGGCGGTCTCGGCCATGATGATGGCGCTGGCCAGGGAGTTGCAATGCAGTGAAGGGATGGTCATGGAGGCAGGCGTTGCCGGCTTGATGCATGACCTGGGCAAGGCCGTCATTCCCCTGGAAATCCTCAACAAGCCGGGCAAGCTGACGGACCAGGAGTTCGCCATCATGAAGGCCCATCCGGTCAAAGGCGGGGAGATGCTCCGATCCCAGGGCATTGCGGAAGACTCCATCACCTTTGATGTCTGTATTCATCATCATGAGAAAGTGGATAGCTCCGGTTATCCCGACGGTCTGACCGGTGATCGGATCAGCATGCTGGCCAAGATGGGGGCGGTTTGCGACGTCTATGACGCCATCACGTCGAACCGGCCTTACAAGATGGGCTGGGATCCGGCAATTTCCATCCAGAAGATGATGAGCTGGGCTGGAGGTCATTTTGATCAACGCATCTTCCAGGCCTTCGTCAAGACGCTGGGCATCTATCCTGTTGGCTCGCTGGTCCGGTTGAGTTCCGGGAAACTGGCCATTGTCACGGAACAGTCGGAGGGATCCTTGCTCAAGCCCATCGTCAGGACATTCTATTCGGTGAATCGGGCCCGGAAGATCTCTCCGGTGGTGATGGATCTGTCCCGCCCCGGATGCGACGAATCCATCATCCAGCGTGAAGACCCGCGAGACTGGGGCCTGACCGATGTTCATGCCCTGTGTTTTGGTGATGTACTCAATGACTGATCCCGGTGGTTCAGATCACTGACCTCAGGATGGCCGCCACGCCGGCGATGCCGGAAAGCCACAGCACGGCAGGCCGTAGCCAGTGACGGTCCAGATACCCCGCCACCCAGCCGGAGATCCAGAATCCCACCAGGATGGCCGGCAGCAGTGACAATCCCAGCAGGATTTCCGTCATTCCGAATCGGTCCAGCAGGGCCAGGGCGGTCAGGGACAGCAGGCCGGCGGGCACGAAGATGGCCGACAGGGTGCCCCGCAGCCGGGGGCCGGTGACATTCTGGAAGGCCAGGGCCAGAGGCGGGCCGCCGATGGATGTGATGGTGGCCATGAAACCGGATAGGCCCGCGGCACCCACCAGGTGGGCCGGTCGAGGTTCTGGCACCCGATGCACCAGGCTCAGGGCCACGGCCAGCAGCACCAGGCCACCCAGCAACACCCCCATGACATCTTCCGCGATGCTGCCCAGCAGTGCGGCGGCCAGAGCAGTGCCGGCCAGACTGCCGGGCAGGGCCCAGGCTACGTCCCTTGGACGCACGGCGCGCCATTCCCGGGACAGGATCAGCAGCGGCAGGGTCATGCCGATGATGATCATGGGGGCCGGAATCAGTTGGGGATGGATCAGGTAGAGCAGGGGCGCTCCCAGCAGGGCCACGCCGTAGCCGATGCCGCCCTGGATGACGGCGCCGATGATGATCACGAGACTGGCCATTAGCCACTGAGAGATGTTGAGGGGAAAGTCCATTGTGATGTCCCTACAGTGGCCGGATCAGATCTCTGGCCACCGCCTCGGCTACGCGGATGCCGTCCACCCCGGAGGAGAGAATGCCGCCGGCGTAACCGGCCCCTTCGCCCGCCGGGTACAGACCCTTGAGGTTCAGGCTTTGCAGGTCCTGGCCGCGGGTAATGCGCAAAGGGGCGGAGGTCCGGGTCTCCACTCCGGTGAGTACGGCATCGCCCATGGCGAACCCCTTGATCTGTCGATCAAACACCGGCAATGCCTCGCGCAGGGCCTGGATGGCGAAGTCCGGCAGGGCCTGGGCCAGGTCCGTGGCCGTGACGCCCGGTGTGTAGGAGGGCTCCACACTGCCCAGGGCACTGGAGGCCTGGCCAGCGAGAAAGTCCCCCACCCGCTGGGCCGGGGCGTGGTAATTGCCGCCCCCCAGCCGATAGGCCAGGGATTCCAGACCCTCCTGAAACTCAATGCCCGCCAGCGGACCACCAGGATAATCCTGCGCCGGGGAAATACCCACCACGATCCCCGCATTGGCGTTTCTTTCATTGCGGGAGTACTGACTCATGCCATTGGTGACCACCCGCTCCGGTTCGGACGTGGCGGCCACCACGGTGCCACCCGGGCACATGCAGAAGCTGTAGACCGAGCGACCATTGCCGGCGTGGTGGACCAGCTTGTAGTCGGCCGCACCGAGCTTCGGGTGTCCCGCATACTTGCCCAGACGGGCCTTGTCGATCAGGGACTGGGGATGTTCGATGCGAAACCCCACCGAGAACGGCTTGGATTCCATGAATACCCCACGGGCGTGGAGCATGCGGAAGGTGTCCCGGGCGCTGTGACCCAGAGCCAGGATCACATGACGGCTCTGGATCTCTTCCCCGCCTTCCAGCATCACCCCCCGCACATGGCCATCTTCCATCAGCAGGTCCGTGACCTTGTTCCGGAAGCGCACCTCGCCACCCAGGGCCTTGATCTGTTCCCGGATGTGCGCCACGACGCCGGTGAGCCGGAAGGTGCCGATATGGGGTTTGCTGCTGTAAAGGATCTCTTCCGGCGCCCCGGCCTTGACGAACTCCTCAAGCACCTTGCGCCCGTGGTGCCTGGGGTCCTTGATCTGGCTGTAGAGCTTGCCGTCGGAAAAGGTCCCGGCCCCGCCTTCACCGAACTGCACGTTGGATTCCGGGTTCAGGATCTCGTTGCGCCACAGGCCCCAGGTGTCACGGGTGCGCTGACGGACCTCGGGACCCCGCTCCAGCACGATGGGCCTGAAACCGCCCTGGGCCAGGATCAGGGCGGCGAAGATGCCGGCGGGACCAAAACCCACGATCACCGGACGCTCCCGCAGACCTTCCGGTGCATGCACCTCCGGCCTGTAGCGCATGTCCGGGGCCGGACCCACATGCCGGTCCTCGGCCAATTGCCGGAGCAGGTCCGCCTCGTTGCGGACTTCCACATCCACCGCATAGATGAACTGGATCTCGCTGTGTTTCTTGCGGGCATCATAGCTGCGGCGGAACAGCCGAAAGGTGATCAGGTCCGCTGCATCGATCCCCAGGCGCCTGATGATGGCCTCGCGCAGGGCCGCGTCGGGGTGATCCAGGGGCAGCTTGAGTTCGGTGATGCGCAGCATGGGAGATTTCGCTATCGGAAGAGGTGGCAGGGGCGGAATTATACCCGCCGGATTTCACCCATGCGCCGGTGCAGCCAGGCCAGTCCGAGCAGCGACAGCCCCAGCCCCATGAAGGAGGCCACCCGCCACAGGCCATCCAGGCCCGACAGGTCCACCAGGAACAGCTTGGCAATGACGATGACCAGCAGGGCCATGCCGGCCCGGTACAGGCGGATCCCGCGCCAGTAACCGCCGGCGACAATGGCACTCGCCGCCAGGATCAGCCAGGCCGCGGAGTAGGTGTAGAGTTCGCCGTTGCCGGTGGGCAGGGTGATGGACAGTGCCCCCTGCTGCCAGAGATGGCGGATCTCCAAAGTGATGAACAGCCACAGGCCCAGGCCGGCGATGGCCAGCGCGACGGGACGAAAACGCGCTTCGTGGTAGCGGGCCACCAGCAGGGCCATCATCACCGGCAGGCCGTAGGCCAGGAGCAGCAGATTGGCGATGGGGCGGGTGGCGACGGTTTCCTGTCCCCACAGGGGATTGAGGATCGTGACCGCCAGGGCATAGCTGCCCAGGGCCATGAGCAACAGGAGCCTGGAGCAGAGCCGGTAGAGACCTGCCAGTGTCTGGCTGTGCCGGGCCCGTTGCCGGTAGGTCAGAGCCAGGCCCGACCAGAGGGCGGCGTTGATGGCGGCTTCCGTGAGGCTGTAGCGGGCAATGAAGATATTGCCGTCATAGAGCTGGTAACGGACCTCGGCCCCCAGGGTGAGGACCAGCAGATGCAGGGCGCCCGCCTCCAGCCAGCGTTGCAGATCCGGTCGGGATCGGGTCTGCCAGGCGGCCAGGGCGCAGAACAGGGTGGCGCCGCCGCCGGTCCACAGGGACCAGTGCAGCTCGGGCGGATAGCTCAGGATCCAGGGATTGAAGGTGAGGCGGATGACCACCAGCACCAGGATGCCCTTGATCAGGGTGTCCAGCCAGGGCAACTGGTAGCGCTTCATCACCCAGGCCAGGGACAGCAGCTGGGCCGACAGGACCAGGGTCAGTCCGGCCTCCCGGAACATGATGGCCGCGGCCAGGGAGTAGGCCAGATGCCCGCCGATGACGAACCAGACCCCGGCACCGGTCTCACCCCGGTGCCGCTCCAGGCGCCAGGCGGCAATGGCACCATAGATCATGCCCGTCAGCAGCAGGCCCGCGGCCCAGCCCGGTGAGCGGGACAGATCCTCGGTCAGCAGATAGGCCAGGGCCACCCAGACCAGCGGGGAGACGAAGGCCAGGGCGGCCCAGGGGTGGGAAAATCCCCGTACCCGCAGGTGCAGGACCGCCATAACCGCATAGAGCAGGGCCATGAGCGCGGCGAATTGCAAAAAGGCCGGTTGCAGATCGGCGTCAATGCCGATCAATCGATACTGCCCGCCTGTCCAGTCCAGGACCATGGCGGCACCCATCCAGGCCAGCCACTGCACACCCAGGGTCATCCAGGGCAGCCAGCGCAGGCTGTCCCGATGCCGGGCAGCCAGGGCCAGCAACAGCACCATCGGCCCCCATTGCCACAGGGCTTGGTCGTCAAAGCCTTGTTGCCGGATGGATAGACCCCAGGCCAGGATGATGAGCACGAGGGTGATCTGGTCCAGCCGAAACACCCGGCCAAACAGGCTCATGGGTTGATGTCCGGGCCGGGTATCGGCGGGCTCGCCGCGATCCAGGCGCCAGTCGAAGGTGGGGATGGCCAGCACGCCCCAGGCCAGCAAGGCCAGATACAGACCCCGGAATCCATCGGCCTGAGGGAGGGTCAGGGACAGCAGCCACCAGCCCAGGGCGCCGACCACCACGCCCCACCAGAGCCAGGTACGGAATATCCGCCGCAACAGCAGCAGGGCGGCGCCGCTGATGATCAGGGCGTAGAGCAGGGCGCTCAGGATGTTGCCGCTCTCTTCGGACACCAGCAGGGGAACCCCATAGGCACCCACCAGACCCATGGCCGCCAGGGCAGGGCCGTGGAGCAGGGACTGCATCATGGTGAACAGGGAAACCAGGGCCAGCAGGACGAAGATCAGCCTGGGGTCCATGAGGCCGTACAGGTGCAGGGCGGCCAGCAGGGCGGCGTAGAGGGTGATGCTGGCGCCGCCGGCCAGGGCGGCGATGGACGGGTCCGGCCCGTTTTTGCGGCGCAGCCACTCGGCCAGGACGTGCAGGCCGATCCCGGTGACCAATCCCATCATCACCCGTCCCCAGGGACCGAGCAGGCCGGCATCGATGCTGTACTTGACCATGAAGACGCCGGCCAGGGCCACGCACAGGCCGCCCAGCCAGATCATCCAGTGTCGGGACAGGTGAGCCAGCCAGGCCGGGCGTCCCGGCGCCCCGTCGGCGGACCATGAGGTATCCGAAGGCGGGGCGGATGAGGGCATGGCCGTGACCGGTTGCGGGTCCGGCGTGGGTGTCTCCGTCGCCTGATCGGGTTCAGGGAGCGGTATCGGTACCGTGGATGGCCGGGCGGTCAGTGCCTGTTCCAGCCGGAAGACCCTTTGCCGCAGGGCGCGTACATGAAAGAAACTCACCCAGCCCAGGACAGTTCCAATGATGACGCCCAGAAAGAGCACAAAGGACAGGAGGGAGAGCAGGTCCAGGGCGGTCATGGGATGGGGTTTAGTCCGTTGTGGCAACGATGGTCAGGTTTCTACCTTCGGATTTGGCCCGGTAGAGCGCTCGATCGGCACGGACAATGAGGCGATTGATCTCCTCGTTCAGACCGGCCTCCGCCACGCCGAGGCTGATACTGAGTTGTTCAAGCGGAGGCACGCGCAGTCGGCCTGCCTCGTGACGCAGACGCTCCGCCAGATTTTCCGCCTCCCTTAGTCCCGTGTCCGTTGCCATGACCATGAACTCCTCGCCGCCCCAGCGGGCAATGACGTCCTTGCATCGCACGGTTTCCCGGAAGGTATCCGCGAGTCTGCGCAATACCTTGTCTCCTACGTCATGACCGAAGCGGTCATTGATCATTTTGAAGTGGTCCACATCCATCAGAATGATGGATAGCGGGATGGGCGTGCGCTGGCGGCGGGCCGCTTCCCTGGCCAGGCATTCCTGCATCCAGCGACGGTTGGAGAGTTCCGTGAGCGGGTCGGTACGAGCCAATCGCTGGACTTCCTCCAAGGCTTCTCGCAGGCGCTGGTTGACACTTTCAAGTTCGATTCTGGCCTGCTGTACATGTTGATACTGGCGCTGCCTGGCCAAAGTGGCGGCAAAGTTTTCCGCCGCCAGACTGAGCATGGCCTGTTCCGTGGAGGAAAAGTCTCGTTCGTCCTCGATATCGTCAAAACCCACAAACCCCAGCAGTTCCCCGTCGGTGAGCAGTGGGTGGAGGATCATGGAGCGGATACCCTGCATTTCCAGAAATGCCTGTCCGGGTGCCATGCTGGGCGGCAGGTCATGGAGGCTGGTGAGGACGAATGATTCTCCTCTCAGGAAAAGCTCCGCCAGCCCTGGAACGCTGTCGAAACTGACGTGCTGGAGTGCTTCCCGGTATCCCTGCACGCCCGGTGCGCACCATTCATGGGTGTTGGTCCAGTATCGTTCCTCCAGATTGTTGATGAACAGATAGGCTCGGTCCGCATCCAGAAATTCACCCAGGATGCCCAGGCATTCGTGCAGTCCTTCATCAATCTGTTCAAGCCGCAGTCGTGCGTTGGCGGTGGCCAGCCGGGCGGCGGCGTCATGAAAACGGTTAAGTTCCTGGAGGACTGCGGCCCTGCGCTCTGCCTGCCGTTGCAGGTGTGCTGAGGGCTCCTGTGTCGGCTGTATTTCAGGCGGGAACTGTTGGTGGTGCCTGGCCACATCGCCCTCCTTCAATCGACATAAGTCTCGTTTATATGAGCCTTGGGTTCTGCCCGCAAGATCTTTCTTGTCCGACGAATGGCGGGTCTTTTCCGGCAAGCATGCCATGTATCCACAAAAGCGTGGACAATCCTGTGGATAATAGATGGATACAAGCCCGAATTCCTTGTCGGCAAAGGACTCTTGAACAGTTCATTATATTCTCTAAAGATATAGGGGCATGCCGCTATAGTGAGTGATCACCGTGTTTCCACGCATCCACTCACGGTCAAAACCGCACAGGGAAAAACAGGAGTCGCAGTGATGCTCAAGAACTTTCGGATCGGGACGCGCCTGATGGTCGGGTTTGCCCTGGTGCTCCTGGTGGCCCTGGGAACGACCGTGCCGGTGGCGCTCAATGCCATTGATCGCGTCAGTGATCGTGCCCAGATCAGGCAGGCGGAGGAACTGTTCAGAACACTTCAGGCGTCGATCGAAGATGCCGGTGTGAGAGCCGAGTCCCAAGCCATGGTGGTGGCCTCCATGCCCGCGGTACAGCAGGCATTTGCAATGCGGGATCGCGAGGCTCTGCAGGCGATCACATTGCCTGTTTTCGAAGCGATGCGTGATACCTATGATGCCGTGCAGTTTCAGTTCCTGACCGCACCGGCCACCTCGTTCCTGCGTCTGCACATGCTGGATCGTCATGGGGATGATCTGAGCCGCATGCGGGAGACCATCGTCCAGGCCAACCGTGACCGTCGCCCTCTCCATGGTCTTGAGCGTGGTGTGGCAGGTCTCGGATTGCGAGGGGTGGCGCCCGTGTTTCATCAGGGCACGCATGTCGGGGTGGTGGAGTTCGGTCTGTCTTTCGGGGCGTCCTTCTTTACGGAATTCACCGAACAGTACAATGCGCCCGCGGCCCTTCATCTACGGGGAGAGCGTGGTTTTGAAACGTTTGCCGGCACCATCGCGGGGGATGCCCGTTTCACGTCCGCGGAACTGCAACGGGTCCTTGACGGAGAGCCGCTGATCCGCAACATCACCCATGGCGGCGTCCCCGTCGCTGTCTATGGCCATGTGGTCCGTGATTTTGCGGGACAGCCTTTGGGTGTGCTGGAAATCCTGATCGATCGGACCGACTATGTGGTCGAGTATCGACAGGCGGTGACCACCATCCTGGGCATCGCCCTGCTGCTGGTGGTGATCGGGCTGAGTGTCGCCTGGCTGATCGCCCGTGGCATTGTAGGCCCCTTGCAGGCCACTGCCGCGCGGATGAACGAGATCGCCCAGGGGGATGGAGATCTGACCCAGCGCCTGTCCACGGAAGGACGTGACGAACTGTCCGATCTCTCAAAGGCTTTCAACGGCTTCGTGGACAAGATCCATCAGTTGATTCGACAGATCGTGGGGGCTTCCTCGCAGCTGGCGGCCGCTGCCGAAGAACTGTCATCGACGACCGAAAACACAGTCAAGCAGGTACGACAACAGCAAAGCGAGTCGGATCAGGTGGCCACTGCCATGAATCAGATGGCCGCCACGGTGCAGGACGTGGCACGTAATGCGGCCGATGCCGCCCAAGCCGCCACCTCGGCCCGGCAAAGCTCGTTGTCAGGCAGTCGGGTCGTGCAACAGAGCATTGCCTCCATCGAGACGCTGGCGGCGGAAATCGAGAATGCGGCCGGGGTCATCGGATCCTTGTCCAGCGATACCGAAGCGATCGGCAAGGTCCTGGAAGTGATCCGCGACGTGGCCGAGCAGACCAATCTGCTGGCCTTGAACGCGGCCATCGAAGCCGCCCGCGCCGGCGAGCAGGGGCGGGGCTTTGCGGTGGTGGCCGATGAGGTACGTACCCTGGCGAGTCGTACCGAGGCTTCCACCCAGGAGATTCACGAGATCATTTCGCGTTTGCAGCAGGGTTCCCGGAATGCGGTGGACGCCATGGAGGAAGGGCGGGGCAAGGCAAGAGGCAGTGTGGCGCTGGCCAGCCAGGCGGGGCAGAGCCTGCAGACCATCGATGAGGCGGTCGGTGCCATCAATGACATGAATGCGCAGATTGCCAGCGCCGCCGAGGAACAGTCGGCGGTGGCTGATGAAATCAACCGCAATATCAACAATATCAGTCATGCGGTGGAACAAACCGCAACGGGATCTGATCAGATCGCCCGCGCCAGCGACGAACTGGCCCGCCTGGCGTCCGATCTGCAGGGCTGGGTCGGGCGGTTCAGGATTTAGGCGGCCGGTATCCACAGAAAACGTGGACAATCCTGTGGATAATGTCGGGATACCTCTCCGGATGCCTTGAAGGACGTGGGGGCCTGAACGGATTGATCATTTTATGATCAATCCGTTCAGTGCCTCGGATCCACGATGTCTGCTCAGGGGGTCTCCAGCTGGAAGGAAATGGTGGTGACTACCCGTACCTTCTTGATTTCAGGGGTGTAGTTATCCAGATCCTCGATGCTGAACAAGCCTTGGGTCGCGGTGAGGATACCGCCCACCCGGCTGCCGGAATCCTGGGCGAACTGCTCGGCGGCACGGCGTGCGTCCCGGGTGGCTTCGGCCACCATGTCCGGTTTGACCCGCTCCAGTTCCGTGAACAGGAACTGGGGTCGGTGTTCATAGCTCTGGGTCAAGGCCACACCCGCGCTCACCAGGGCGCCGGTCTCGCGCATGGCCTGGCTCACCTGCCGGGCATCATCGCTGCGTACCAGCACCACCACGTCCGCCCCGAATCGGTAGGACGGACGGTGTTCTCCGTAGATGTTCTGTTCCCGGTCGGTAATGGTGGGCGGCACGATCCGGATCTGTTCCCTGTCAAACCCCTGGCCGAGCAGAAAGTCGATGACCTGACCACGCTGGCCGTCGATACCCTGTTGCAGCTCATCCAGTCGCTGCGCCTGGACCTGGAATACCACCGGCCAGAGAACCAGGTTGGCAGGAATTTCCCGTTCCGACAGGCCCCGTACCGTCACCTGTCGATGCGCACTGGTGATCTTGTCGGCGGAAGTAGTCATGCCCAGGCGTACCTAGGAGCCCAGCAGGGTCGGACCCAGGATCAGCGCCACGCAGGCCAGGGAGAGGGCCAGGATGGAAACCAGTAGAAGCGGACGTTCTTTCATCAAGAGATCTCCTTGAGAAAACCGGATTTTGGTACGGATTTGTTATTTCATAAAACCATATAAAAAAAGTTCCTTAGAACTTTATCGCACATCCTGTGGTCAGAGTATTCCGGTATCAGGCCGGTTTTTTCGTCGTGTGGGTCATGTGACGGCCCATCCACGCCTTGCACTGGGAGGATCAGGATC
Source organism: Ectothiorhodospira sp. PHS-1 (assembly GCF_000225005.1). NCBI lineage: Bacteria > Pseudomonadati > Pseudomonadota > Gammaproteobacteria > Chromatiales > Ectothiorhodospiraceae > Ectothiorhodospira > Ectothiorhodospira sp. PHS-1. The sequence continues at coordinate 55,114 of NZ_AGBG01000008.1, forward strand.
ATGCTGTGGTTCGCCATCTTCGTATCGGTCGTGACCATTATGGTGGGAGTGTGGTCCAGTTGTCTCTCGTCCCAGTGGTCGCGGGTGTCCCCGGTCGCAAACCCCCGGGATATCTTCTGGGTGCGACTGCTGGGCGTCTCGCTGACGCTGTTCATTCTGGAGCGGATCTGGCGGGTGGAGCAGGCGGGACTGATTCTGGGGTTCGTGATCTGGTGGCTGGCACTGGGGCCGATCGTCGCCCTGGTTTCGATCTTTGCGGCCATGGGCCTGAGAGAGTCGGTGCTGGCGATGCTGAAAATGGAACAACCCGGTGCCGGGTCGTTCTGAAAGCCTGGTTGGGTCTGTGCCGTTGCTACCCGGCCCGGCGTACTCCCGCGGAAGACTGCTGTTGCAGGGCGCGCAACAGATCCAGTCCCTGGGGCCAGGGGTCGAAGCCGGATGCCACGTTGATGTGGCCGGCATTGCCGATGTTGATGACCGGAGCGCCCCATCGAGTGGTCCAGGGGAGCAGCTTGGCCATGGGCATCCAGGGGTCGTTGGTGCTGGCCACCACCAGACCGGGAAACTCCAGCGGGCGGGAGGGCAACCGGGAGGCCAGGCTTTCGGCCGGGTCTGACGGGTCCCGTGTACCGAAGGAGGAGAACCTGTCCGGGTCCGCCGGTGCCACCAGCATGACCCCGGCCACCCGTGAGGACAGATGACTGGCGGCGGTGACCGTCGCCAGGCAGCCGAAGCTGTGGGCCACCAGCCAGACCGGTCCCACCGAACGTGTGATCTCGTTGCCCACGGCCTCCACCCAGCGGGACAGGACCGGCGATTCCCAGTCGATGCCGGTGACCCGGCAGGCATCCGGAAGCAGCGATTCCATCCAGGTTTGCCAGTGTTCGGCTTCACTGCCGTGAAAGCCGGGTACGATCAGCGTGGTATGGGCCATGATAGTGCTCCTCAACGATCCTGGCCTGACTTTACAGGGATTGCTTATTATCAATAAAGAATTAATTTTTCCTTTGTCATTCTTTTTTTGAATTTATGGGTCGTCCTGATCCGTGCACTGGGTCAGGCAAGAAAGTCCCCATCCACGTATTGCCAGCGCCCGTCGATGCGCAGAAAATGGCTGCGCTCATGCAGACGGATACCCTTGCCGCCGACCCGTGACCGGGCTACGAATTCCACCTCGCCGTTCTCGTCCGCCGGTCCACCTCCTGACGTTGCGCGGATGCTCAAGCCCAGCCATCGCTGTTTTGCCTCCAGTTCCAGCACCTCGGGCCGGGTTTCCGGGTGCCAGGTATCCAACAGATAGTCCGCGCGCCCTTCCACGAAAGCCGTGTAGCGGGAGCGCATCAGGGCTTCGGCGGTTTGGGGGATGGACCGACCATCCAGAAACGGGCCGCAACAGTGCTCTCGGGTGAGTCCCGAGCCGCAGTGACAGTGATGATTTCCCTCCCGGGATGTGTGCTTGCGTCTTGCCATGCGGTGTCTCCTGAAGATGAACCCGCACTATACTCGTTGGGAGATCTCACGCTGAGAGGTTGTCGTGGTCAATCCCGCACACATTGCAAACCGCTTCCCGCACCGGTTGTCTCGACGGCAAACGGCGAGGGCATCGGTTTTAATGAACACTTTCGAATACGAAATTCGGAGCAGGGACGAGACCAGATGAGGATCCATGCCGGCAGTCTATGGGGGGTGGTGTCTTTGTGCCTTACTCTGGTCGCGGCGCCTGTCCTGGCCGATGAAGTGGTGGCACCCAATATCAGCTCCGAATATCAATCCATGCGCCTGGTCAAGGTGGTGGATGGGCTCACCCATCCCTGGGCGGTGGCTTTCCTGCCCGATGGGCGCAAGCTGATCTCCGAGCGTCCCAATGGACTGGTCCTGGTGGACCGAAACGGTCGCAAGACACCCTTGCAAGGGTTTCCTGCCTTCCATGCCGTCAACCAGGGCGGGGTACTGGATGTGGTGCTCCATCCCCGCCATGAGGACAACGGCTGGATCTACGTGACCTATTCCAAGGGCGATGCCCGCGGCACGGTGCCGGCCCTGATCCGTGCCCGGCTGGACGGCGACCGGCTCACGGCGGTGGAAAACATCTTCGAGTCCAACACCCGCACCCAGCCCGGCCGCCATTACGGCTCCCGGTTGCTGTTTCTACCCGACGGCACCCTGCTGATGACCATCGGTGATCGCGGCGCCCATCCTCCCAGGGCCCAGGACACAATGGATCACTCCGGCAGCATCGTGCGCCTGAATGATGACGGCACGGTGCCCGAGGACAATCCCTTCGTCGGGCGGGAAGGGTATGCCGCGGAGATCTACACCTACGGCAACCGCAACATCCAGGGCCTGGCCCTGCATCCCGCCACGGGCGAGGTCTGGGTCACCGAACACGGCCCCCGGGGCGGGGATGAGCTGAATCTGATCGAAGCGGGCAACAACTACGGCTGGCCCGTGGTGACCCTGGGGCGGGATTACCGGACCGAAGCGCGTTTTCCCGATGCCCAGGCCTGCCATCGGGAGGACATGGTGGACCCGGTATTCGAGTTCCTGCCCACCCTGGCACCCTCCGGGCTGGCGGTGGTGGACAGTGACCATTTCCCGCGCTGGCAGGGTAATCTGCTGGCGGGCGGCCTGCGGGCGCAACGCATCCTGCGCCTGGTGCTGGAGGATCGGACGGTGGTCCACGCCGAAGAACTGCTGCGGGACCGGGTGGGGCGGATCCGGGATGTCCGCCAGGGGCCGGACGGGTATCTCTACGTCCTCACGGATGCCTCCAATGGTGCCCTGTATCGCATCGAACCGGCCCGCTGAGCCTGGATGCCAGCGGGTGGGGGTTAGCCCGTACCCAGGTTACCTGCCCGGCGGGTGGGAGGGGTCCAGTTCCGGATGGCTTCCTGAATCATCCCCACCGGCCCCGGTCGCCCGAAATAATACCCTTGGTGAGTATGGCAGCCGTTTCGGCTCAGCCACTCCCAGTGTTCCCGGGTTTCCACCCCCTCGGCGATCACCCTCAGGCCGAGCGTGCCGGCCAGGGCCACGATGGTTCGGGCAATGGCCGCGTCGTTGGGATCGTTGAGTACATCGCGGACGAACGACTGGTCGATCTTCACGTCGTCCAGAGGCAGCCGCTTGAGGTAGCTCAGGGAAGAATATCCCGTGCCGAAGTCATCCAGGGAAAACGTGATGCCCCGCGCCCGTAACTGCCGCATCTTGTCGATCACATCCTCCACGTCCTCCAGTAACAGGCTCTCGGTGATCTCCAGTTTGAGACGGTGAGGGTCGGCGCCGGTGGTGTTCAGGATCTTCAGCACGCCGGGCACGAAGTCCGGGTGCCGAAACTGACGGGCGCTCACATTGACAGCCATCTTCAGGTGCCTCAGGGAGGCGTCCCCGGCCCATTGGGCCAGTTGGGTACAGGCAGTCTCCAGTACCCATTGCCCCAGGGGCAGGATCAAGCCCGTGTCTTCGGCCAGGGCAACGAACTCACCGGGAGGTACCAAGCCCCGCTCCGGATGCTGCCAGCGCAACAGGGCCTCGGCGCCCATCAATTGGCTGTCGTCGTTTACCACTGCCTGGTAATGCAGCAAAAACTGTTTTTCCACGAGCGCTCGGCGCAGATCTCCCTCCAGGGCGGCCCGGGCCATTACCGATGCCTGCATTGCCGGGTCGAACAGCCGATGGGTGTTGCGTCCCGCCGCCTTGGCCTGATACATGGCCAGGTCGGCACGCTTCATGAGTTCGTCCACGCTCAACGATTCACGATCAAACAGGGTGATGCCGACACTGGCGGTGCCGTGGTGCTCCTGGTCACCGAGGCGATAAGGATGGTTCAAGGCGGCCAGGATCTTGTCGGCGACAAACCCAGCCTGTTGAGTGGCCTCCTGAGCCTCGTGGCTGAGCCTGTGCAGCATGACCACGAATTCATCCCCACCCAAACGGGCCACGGTGTCGTTTTCGTGCACGCAGCCGATGATGCGTTTGGCCGCCTGGATGAGCAAACGGTCGCCCTGGTCATGGCCCAGGGTGTCGTTGAGGATCTTGAAGTTGTCCAGATCGATGAACAGTAATGCCCCATGATGGTGCTCGCGGCGGCAGAGATCGACGGACGCCTCCAGGCGTTCGGTGAGCAGACGCCGGTTGGGCAACTGGGTCAACGGGTCGTAAAAGGCCAGGGTCCTGATCTCTTCCTCGGCCTGCTTGCGGGCGGTGATGTCCCGGGCGATGCCCTGGAAGCCGGTAATCTTTCCCACCTCGTCCCGTGAGGGTAGGGCACTGGAGCTATGCCAGCGCCAATAGCCGTCCGAATGCAGCACCCGGTATTCGACATCCTGCACGTGTTGGCCTTGTTGCATGACGTCGGCAAATGCCCGAAGGCAGAGGTGGAGATCCTCCGGGTGGACGAATTCGGAGAAATGGCGACCCAGGACACGTTCAGGATTGTGACCCATGAGGGTCTGCCAGCTGGGGGAAACGAACCGGATATGTCCATCGGGGGAAAACAGGTAGATGATGTCGTAACTGTTTTCCACCAGAAAGCGGTATTTCTCCTCGGAACGTCGCAGATCTGCTTCCGCCTCCTGGCGCTCCCGAATCTCCTGGCCCAGGAACCGGTTGGCCGCTTCCAGGGAATGATGGCTGCGCTTTAACGCCAGATCGGACTGCAGGATACGCAGATAGCCGCGCATTACCAGCAAACCCAGACCGACAATGACCCACCAGGCGAGGCTCAGGGTCCAGAATTTTCGCCACCAGGCGGCCATCACGACATCTTGCGCTTCCCCGGCCACCACCAGGAAAGGTAACTCCCGTACCATCTGGGCCGTGTAGGAGCGGCGCGTCCCGTCCACCGGCGAGACAATGGTGAAATGCAATGTATCTTTCTCACCAATAATCAGGGGGATCAATCGGCCGGCCTCCACCGGGTGACCAAGCTGGGCCTCCAGATTCTCCAGGGCATCCCGGGGGCGCCGCGCCAGTAACCGTTCCCCGTGGTCCACGATGGTCAGGCTGCTGCCGGGAGGGGGTTCTGCACGTTCCAGCCAGTGGTCGAAGAAACCCAGATCCAGGCGCACCTCCAGCAACCCCGCAAACCGGCCCTCGGCGTCACGAAGGGATAGGGCATGGACGACGAGAAACCGTTCACCCGCGGGGGACCAGAAGGCCCGGGAGACCAGGCGTTCCAGGTCGGGATCGGCGCGCAGGGAAAGGAAATGGTTCTGATCGCTGATGTCGTGATCGATCTTCAGGTCGCCACCGGAGGCGTGAGTCATCACCCCCTCGAGATCGAACAGGGCGATGGCCTGGGCATGGGGCAGGAGGCGAAGATGACGGTCAAGCCACTGGTTGATGCGGGCGTGGGCTTCCGGGTCATCCTCGCGGGGCCGGAGGGTCTCGGGCCGGATCTCGCCGGCCATGCTGCTGAGCAGGGCACCGCTGGTCTCGAATGCGGCGTACAGCCACTCGCTCACCAGCACGCTGGTGGAATGGGTACGCTGTCGGGAAGCCTCCATGTCCTGCCTGCTGGAAGCGTTCAGATCCCAGGCGATGACCAAGGCCAGTACCAGGCAAAAACCCAGATAGAGCATCCAGGCCTTGATAGCGATGTGCCGGTGGCGGCCATCGCCAAGCAGCGGGTATTGGGTCACCGGGAGTGTCCTGGTGCGGGTATCACGGATTTTTAGGCTCCCGAGGTGGGTACGGGTGGCTGCCATCCTGGTCTGTTCATGACCGACCCTGAGGGGGGGGTGGTCTTTACTTATATCATTTTCTCCGCCTGCGAATTCAGGATCAGGACGGAACCACGCCATTCTCCCGACCGATGGTGGTTGCCGCCTTTGCCTTGGGGCAAAAGGGACATCCTGGACTCCCGCCTTCGCGGGAGTGACGGCGGGTTGATGACGGCAAGGCGCCTTCGGGGGATGGCGGTCAGGATGTCTTTCTTGAGGCAGGAGCAAGGCGCTTTGTAGTAAATCCCACAATCCCCCCGTCAAGTCACATAACCACCCTCATCCCGTCATTAAATAATCATTTAAAATCATTAGCTTGATTGCCTGGCACGATAATCGCTAAATCCTCGGCATGGCCCCATTCGCCCGACGAGGACATCCATGACCCAACCGCTCGGCATCGTCATCGACGACACCACCTTGAGAGACGGTGAACAATCCGCCGGCGTGGCCTTCAATGACGCCGAGCGGGTGGCCATCGCCAGGGGGTTGGATGACCTGGGTGTTCCCGAACTGGAAATCGGCATTCCTTCCATGGGTCCCGAGGAACGGGAGTCCATCGCTCTGCTGGCCCGGCTGGGACTCAAGGCCCGTTTGCTGGTGTGGAGCCGCATGCGCGCCGATGACCTGGCCGACTGCGCGGGTCTGGGGGTTCACATGGTGGACCTGTCCATCCCCGTTTCGGATCAGCAGATCCGGCGCAAACTGGGCCGGGATCGGGAGTGGGTGCTGGAAAGCATCCGCCGTCACGTGGCCCAGGCCCTGGAACTGGGACTGGAGGTGGGCGTGGGCGGGGAGGATGCCTCCCGGGCCGATCCCGATTTTCTCTGCCGGGTGATCGAGATCGCCCAGTCTGCCGGGGCGCGCCGTTTCCGCTTCGCCGACACCGTGGGCATCATGGAACCCTTCGGTGTGCTGGCACGCATCCGGCAGCTGCGCGCTGTCTCCGACCTGGAGATCGAGATGCATGCCCATGACGACCTGGGCCTGGCCACCGCCAACACCCTGGCCGCCGCCCTTGGGGGAGCCACCCATGTGAACACCACCGTCAACGGCATCGGGGAACGGGCCGGCAACGCCGCCCTGGAAGAGGTGGTGATGGGGTTGCGTCGGCTTCACGGCATCGAAACCGGAGTGGAGCTGCGCCGTTTCCCGGCCCTGTCCCATCTGGTGGAGACCGCTTCCGGCCGTCCCATCCACTGGCAGAAGAGCCTGGTGGGAGAGGGGGTCTTCACCCACGAGGCGGGCATCCATGTGGACGGTCTGCTCAAGGATCCGGCCAATTACCAGGGCGTGGATCCGGCGGAACTGGGCCGGGAGCACCGTCTGGTGCTGGGCAAGCATTCCGGCGCCCATGCCGTGATGGCGGCCTATGCGCGCATGGGAGTAACCCTGGACAAGGCCCAGGCGGCCCTGTTGCTGAGTCGTTTGCGTCGATCCGTTTCACAGTCCAAGCGGCCGCCGACGGAGCATGAACTGGCCACCTGGTATGCGGAACTCGCCTGCCCGAACGGGGCGGTGGCGTGAGGCCGCGTGTTTCATTGATATCCACCATCGAGGTCTGAACCATGACTGAAACCACCGAACTGGAAGAAGACCTGCGGGAAATGGGGTCTGCCGAAGAGTTTCTTGAGTATTTCAACATTCCTTACGATGAGGCCGTTGTCCGGGTGAATCGTCTGCATATCCTGCAGCGTTTTCATGACTATCTCTCCGGCACTCTGGACAACCTGCCCACGGATCTGTCGGCCCGTCGGGATATCTACCGCAGCCTGCTGATGCAGTCCTACGCGGATTTTGTGGAATCCGATGCCCGCACCGAAAAGGTGTTCAAGGTTTTCAAGCGCCCGGCGCCGGGCGTCACCGTAGTGCCCCTGGAACAGGCCTTCATCCGGAGATAGCCCCATGGAGCAATATCGAGAGTACGGCGAGCAGGTCAGGGTGGTCCGTCCCTTGCGTAACGACGGCACCTACCCCGGTATGGACCGGGGCGAGCTGCTGGTGCCCCGGGGCAGCATCGGGGTGGTCATCGGCAGGGGTACCTTCCTGCAGGATCAGGTGATCTACACCGTCAACTTTCTGGAAGCGGGCCGTGTGGTGGGGTGCCGACAGGAAGAATTGATCGACGCCGACGCCCCCTGGGTGCCCACCCGGTATGAATTCCGTGACAAGGTGACCCCGGCAATTCCGCTGGGGATCAACGGCGAGACGGTGGTGAGCCCCGGGACCGTGGGCGAGGTCTGCAAGGTCTTGCGGGATCTGCCGGACGGTGTGGCCTATCACGTGAACTTTGCCGGACGGGTCCTGCAGGTGCCGGAGCAGGCCCTGACCGATCCGACCGAGGAGCAACCTTCATGAGTCTTACACTGGAACAGCGCCCCGAACTCCTTTACATCGAGCTGCGGGCTGCCCTGGACTACTTCGACAAGCCCCTGGGCAGCCTCTCCGATGACGAGCGAGGCATTGTTCGTCATCGCGCCCTTAGGGCCTATGACATCGGTGCGCGAGCCCTGGCCTCCAGCGATGCCCGGGATGTCCATGTGCCCGAGGGGCAGGTGACCCGGGCCTTGCGGGAGATCGAATCCCGTTACCCGGAGCCGCGGCAGTTTCAGGAAGAGCTGAGTCGCCATGGTCTTGATCGGGAGGGTCTTTTGCAGGCCCTTTACCGGGAATTACGCCTGGAGTCCCTGCTGGAGCGGGTGGCTGCCCGGGCCGAGCCGGTGACGGACGAGGAAGTGGCCCGGTACCATGCGTGTCACAAGGATCGCCTGCAGCGTCCGGAAACCCGTACGGTGAGGCAGATCCTGATCACCCTGAATCCGGATTTTCCTGAAAATACCCCGGAGGCTGCCCGGGCGCGGTTGGAGGCGATCCGGGAGACCCTGCTTGCTGATCCGGGGATGTTCGCCGATCTGGCCATGCGCCACTCCGAGTGTCCCAGCGCACTCCAGGGCGGGCTGCTGGGGCGGGTGCCCGAGGGGCATCTGTACCCGGCGTTGGACGCTGTACTGTTCCGGATGACGGCGGGTATGGTGAGCGAGCCGGTGCAGACCGAAGTGGGGCTGCATCTGCTCTACTGCGAAACCATCCATCCCGCCGGACCCGTGACCCTGGACGAGGCCGGTGGTCGCATCCGTCAGCTCCTGGAGCAACGGCGCCAGGCCAATTGTCGGCGGGCCTGGCTGGAGTCCCTGGGGTGATGTGCTTCCTTGCCGTCACTCCCGCGAAAGCGGGAATGACGGACCATGGGCCATCATCGGCGTATCCTTCGCGTTACCGCAGGCTCACCGGCCCGTAGGGGGTGTCCCGCACCTGATCATGGTCGTGCATCCGGTAGCGGGTGAATGCCGCCACATCATCAAACTGCATGAACGGATTTCCCTCCGCCTGTTCCTTGAGCGTGGATTGCGGCTTCACGCCGTAGTCATGCCCCGGGTGGATCACGGTCCCGCCCGGCAGCGTCTGCCGCAGGCGCGCCAGGGTATGGAACATGGCAGCGGGGTCCCCTCCCTTCAAGTCACAGCGACCGCAGCCGAAAACAAACAGTGTGTCACCGGTGATGAGGTCATCGCCCAAGTGGTAGCAGACTGACCCCGGCGTATGTCCGGGGGTATGCATCACCCGGATCGTGGTCTCCCCCAGCTGGATCAGATCACCATCCTGGTGCAAATGTACATCCACCGGGCAGTCCCCCCAGATGTCTGCTTCGGCCTTGAGCAGGTGCACCCGGGCGTCAGGGGCCTGTGCCCGCAGGCGATCAAGGCCATTGACGTGGTCCTGATGGGTATGGGTGAGCAGGATGTGGGTGATTCGCAGCCGCCGGGCGCGGGCCAGATCGGTCACTTCTTCCACTTCCCAGGCAGGATCCACCACGGCGGCGGTGCCGGAGGCGCTATCCTCGATGAGATAGATCCGGTTGCCCATGGGGCCCAGTTCCAGGGCATGGATCTGGTAAGGCTTGTCTTTGGTCATGATAAAGGCTCCCGAATTCCGAGCATGGGTCGGCCGATTGGCCAGGCAGAGTCCATGTTACTAGAACAGGCAGGTATATTGACCGGGAAGAGCGTGAGGCTTACCGGGAGGAGGGCAGGCGGAATGAACAAGGAAACCGATCCGGGCGGGGAGGCATCATCACTGCTGTATCGCCTGGCTTGCCCGGTGGCGGCGATGGCGATGATGGCGGCGGCTCTGGCGGCACTACTGCATCTTCTGGGGGTTCTACTGTCCGCGGTGTTCCTGGCGGCCTCGCAAAGGGACTTCGACTTCAGTACGCCTGACATGGATGCCCAGTTGCTGGCCGACATCCTTATTCCCGTGCTATGGCAGCATGGGGTGCCAGTGACCCTCTCGACCCTACTGATGCTGGCAGCAGCGGGCGCCGTGCTTCATGGGCAGGGGTGCCGCTGGGCGCAGATGGCAGGGGGCAGTGGGGTGTTGCTGGCGATCTATCTGACCCTGATGGGAGTGTCGGCATGGGTGCCGGGACTGATCTTTCTCGGCGGCGTGGCTGCACTTGGCATCAGCCCATGGCTTCATGGGCCATCCCTGACGAATGTCTTGCCGGTGTCCATGAAAACAGCCAAGGCACCTGAACCCACCCTGGAGATGTTGCTGAGACAGGAACCACGGGACCCACCGGGGAGGAGGGAAAGCCCGGGTGTTGTCGATTCGACTCGCGCGGGTTGGGCTGAAAAAGCTGGAAATCAGCGTCGCCCTGACAGGCCACGGGAAAGGGAGTGGAGCGAACCCGCCATCCAGCTGCAGCGGATCCCATCATCAGGGCAGGGGCATGGTCGGGGAAGAACAAAATGAACCGGTGCGCCCTTGGGCGCACCGGTCAGGGCCGATTCAGATCAATTGAACGCCTGGCCCGGCTTGATGCCTGCCTTTTTCAGCACGATGGCCAGCGGGCAGAACCCGGTGAAGGCCGACTGCAGCAGGTTCAGGCCCACAAAGGCGGTGAGCCACAGCCACAGCGGGCTGGCCAGGGACAGCAACAGGCTGAGCAGGATCATCCCGCCGGCAAAGGCAAAAACTGCGCGATCAATCGTCATGGGCATGGCCCTCCTGTGTTTTAGGTTAATATACAGGTGGACCTAGCGCTTCTCAATGGGCACGTAGTCCCGGGCGGCGGCGCCGGTGTAGAGCTGACGCGGACGACCGATGCGGGATTCCGGATCCTGCATCATCTCGCACCAGTGAGCGTTCCAGCCGACGATGCGCGCCAGGGCGAAGATGGCGGTGAACATGTTCAGCGGGATGCCCATGGCCCGCAGGATCAGACCGGAGTAGAAGTCCACGTTGGGGTACAGCTTGCGCTCCTTGAAGTAATCGTCTTCCGTGGCGATGCGCTCCAACTCCATGGCCACCTCGAACAGGGGCTGGTTGTCGGCACCCATCTGCGCCAGCAGTTCATGACACATCTTGCGGATGATTCTGGCCCGCGGGTCGTAGTTCTTGTACACCCGGTGACCAAAGCCCATCAGACGGAAGGGGTCATCCTTGTCCTTGGCGCGGTTGACGAAGTGATCCACGCCCTGACCGCTTTCCACGATCTGCTCAAGCATGCGCACCACGGCTTCGTTGGCACCACCGTGCAGGGGACCCCAGAGCGACGTGATGCCGGCGGACACAGCGGCAAACGGGTTGGCCTCGGAACTGGCGGACAGCCGCACGGTGGAGGTGGAGGCGTTCTGCTCGTGATCGGCGTGCAGGATCAGGATCAGATCCAGGGCCTTGGCGAAGATGGGGTTGGGCTCGTAACGCTCGGTGGGGACACCGAACATCATGCGCAGGAAGTTCTCGGAATAGCCCAGCTCGTTATCCGGATACAGGAAGGGCTGGCCGATGGCGTACTTGTAGGACCAGGCGGCGATGGTGGGCATTTTGGAGATCATGCGGTGGGCCGAGATCTCCCGGTGCCGGGGATTGTGCACATCCGTGCTGTCGTGGAAGAAGGCGGACAGGGCACCGAACACGCCCACCATGATGGCCATGGGGTGGGCATCGTGGCGGAAGCCGTCGTAGAAGCGACGGATGGCCTGATGGGGCATGGAGTGCTTCTGGATGATACGGGTGAAGTTCTCCAGCTCGGTGGCGGTGGGCAGTTCACCATATAGCAGCAGATAGCAGGTCTCCAGATAGCTGCTGTGCTCGGCCAGCTGCTCGATGGGATAGCCGCGGTACATCAGGATGCCCTTGTCGCCATCGATGTAAGTGATGTCGCTGCGGCAGCTGGCGGTGGACATGAACCCCGGGTCGTAGGTGAAGTAGCCCAGTTCCTTGGACAGGGGGCGGATGTCCACGGTGGCGGGACCGACGGTGCCCTCCAGGACGGGCAGCTCTACCTGCTTGCCGGTTGCGTTATCAATGACCGTGACGGTACGGGGTTTCATGGATTGTCCTCGTCATCCGTTGTTCAGTTTGGACGTTCAGGGACCTGTCAGGTCCCGAGCCTTATTCTTGTGACCAGCCCTTGCAGGTGGCCCAGACGGGGCACACTTTATTGCGATGCAACACCCGGCGTCCATGTTTTCCTGCAAGAAAATACCGGTGTAGCGAGCTGTCCCGGTTGGTCCGGATCGTGCTTTCTAACCGGTTAGGCGCCTTTGCGCAAGAAATTCAGCCTGGATGGTATTGACATTGATTACCATTCAGGAGCAAATTCCCAGCTGGTGTGTCGGATAAATAAATGAGGATTTAACGGCATGTATGTCTGTCTTTGCAAGGGAATCACGGATCATCAGATCCGCCGGGCGGTGGCCGAGGGCGCTGATAGCATGCGGGATCTGCGCCGGGAACTCGGGGTATGTACCGATTGCGGCAAATGTGGGGTTTGCGCCAATCGTCTGCTACGTGACACCCTGAACACGGCACCCGCGGTCAACGTGTCCATGGCGGATGCACCGCAATGGGCAGTGGGCTGAGAATCCGGGACGTCGTCGGTTACGTCTCCCGATGGGTGACGTCCTCGTGGTGATGGTCTAAACTTTTAGAGTCATTCCAAGTCTGTAGTGGGTAGGTACGCTATAACAAGAAAGAGATCCTGCCGACCCGCTCCAACACCGACTTCGAGGAGAGCACACCATGAAAGGCGACAAGAAGGTCATCGAATACCTGAACAAGGCCCTCAAGGGCGAACTCACCGCCATCAACCAGTATTTCCTGCACGCCCGCATCTTCAAGAACTGGGGTCTGACCAAGCTGGACGAGTACGAGTACCACGAGTCCATCGATGAAATGAAGCATGCGGACAAGCTCATCGAGCGTATCCTGTTCCTGGAGGGCCTGCCCAATCTGCAGGACCTGGGCAAGCTCTACATCGGTGAAAACACCAAGGAAATCCTGGAGTGCGACCTCAAGCTGGAGCATGAGGGCCATGCCGTTTACAAGGAGGCCGTGGCCTACGCGGAAAAGGTGGGAGACTATCCCAGTCGGGATCTGTTCGCCGCCATCATGGCCGAGGAAGAAGAGCACATCGACTGGATCGAGACCCAGCTTGAGTTGATCGAGCGCCTGGGACTGACCAAGTACGAACAGTCCATGCTGTAGTCGGACCCCGCCGTGGGGAAACCGACTCCCCACGGCACCCCTCATGAAACAGCGCCGCCGGGCGATGCCTGGCGCCCCGACCACGACTCGAACGTGGGACCTTCCCCTTAGGAGGGGGACGCTCTATCCACCTGAGCTACCGGGGCAGTAAAGAACACTCCGGGTACCGGAGCGCGAACGTAGGCGATTATGGCACAGATTTCCCGCGAGACGCATCCCGTACCGTTGCCGGGCGCGGGACATGTCGCGATTTTGCCGTCGGGACAGGATAGACTCACGCCATGCCGAATACCCGGGACGATACCCATGCCCATTCACCAAGCGCCGTTCACCGTCACCACTCGGGGCCGTGGCCCGGTGGAGATCACCCATCATGTCAATGAACACCTGCGGCAGTCCGGTCTGGAAACGGGTCTGTGTCATGTGTTCTGTTGCCATACCAGCGCCTCCCTGACCATCACCGAAAACGCCGATCCCACGGTGCTACGGGATCTGGAGGGACATCTGGTCCGGACCATTCCCGACGGTGATCCCCGCTATGCTCACGACATGGAGGGGCCGGATGACATGTCGGCCCATATCCGCAGCGTGCTGACCGGCACCGGCCTGACCGTGCCTTTCGCGCGGGGGCGCCTGTCCCTGGGAACCTGGCAAGGGATTTTCCTGTGGGAGCATCGCACCCATGGCCATGGCCGCCGGGTGATCGTGACCTGCCAGGGAGAGGCCCCGGCCTCGCCATCAATGCCATCGGAATCTCGGGGCGTGGAGGCCGACGCCGGCGAACTGCGGCAGGTCCTGACGACCCTGACGGCGGAGCGGGACCAGGCCCTTGCCGAACTGCACAGGGCCACGGCGGCCCTGGCAGAGCTGCAGGGCCGGATTCAGGCCTCCGAGGATACCCGGACGGAACTGCAGGCCATCATGGCACGACTGCGGGATATCGGCGGGGGCTGAGCCGTTTCAGTCATTGGGCCACCGAAACATGGGTCCGGTGGTTAGTGTTCCTGTGTGTCCGGCGCAGTGCTCCGGGTGCGCGGCACGTCCTCGTCGTTCAGCGCCATGGCCGCCGAGGCCAGCTGTAGATCGCGTACGAACATCCCCAGGGAGGCGATCAGGCTTGCCATGGCAAACACGAACATGGTACCGATCAAGCGTGGATGTTCCATGCTCAGCAGAAAATCGATGAACACGGTCAGGATGGTCAAGCAGACCAGCATGGCCGTGGCGATGCTGAGCTTGATACCCAGGTTGATGAATGCCACCCGTTCATCCAGGATGTCCATTTCCCGGCGATGCAGCTCGAACCGAACCGGTTCGGGCTCCCGCAACCGGTCGGCCAGATCGCGCTTGCGATCCACGATCCTGGCCAGGCGTACCACGAAGGCATTGATGAAGCCGGCAATTCCCACCAACAGGAACACCGGGGCGACGGAAAACTGGATGACCTGAGAAATCAGGACCGGTGAAGTGCCCTCTGTCATCTGAAAGGCTCCTTGCGTTGAGGTGTGTTTCCAGTAAGCAGCGAGGTGTGGGTCGCAAGGGTCAGGAGCATGGAGATACGTCGATGCGGCTCATTGAAGTCATCAGCCCCGAGTATCTGCGGCCACGCCTGCTGGCACTGGCACGGGCCCATCATGCCATCGACGCCTGGTGCGGGGCCACCAATGAGGATGGCCGAATCTCCGTGCGCATGGTCGTCAGCGCGGAAAATACCCAGCGGTTGATGGAAGCCCTGCAGGGCATGATGCTGAAAGAACCCACGGCGCGCATCGTGGTGCTGCCCGTTGAAACCACGGTGCCGATGCCGGGCCAAACGGGCACCGCGCCCCGGCCCGATGCCCCGGGGGGCAGGGATCTCACCCTTGAAGAGCTGTATACCCGGATGGCCAAGGAGGGAAGTCTGGATCGTAATTTTGTGATGCTGATTTTTCTTTCCACCATTGCCGCCACCATCGGTCTGGCCGAAGACAACACGGCGGTGGTCATTGGTTCCATGGTCATCGCTCCGCTGCTGGGGCCGGTCATCACCTTTGCCTTCGGCGTCTCCATGGGCGCACGTGCCCTGGCCATGCGTGCCCTGTTCACCGCGTTTGTCGGTCTGGGGCTGGCCATCCTGTTGAGCCTGATCATCGGTTTTCTGTGGCCGGTGAGCATCAGCAATGCCGAAGTGCTGGCACGCACCGAGGTCAATGTCGCCCATGTGGTGCTGGCCCTCACCGCCGGTGCCGCGGGTGTCCTTGCCCTGACCAGCGGTATCACCACGCGCCTGGTGGGTGTCATGGTGGCGGTCGCCTTGCTGCCGCCCGCTGCCGTGTTCGGCATGTTGCTGGGCAAGGGGGAGTTCGAGCCGGCCATGGGAGCGGCGCTTCTGCTCGGCGTCAACGTGATCTGCGTGACCATCGCGGCGCAGTTCGTGTTCCTGTTCCAGGGCGTCAAGCCCCGTCGCTGGGTGAGGGTGGGGCAGGTGGAGCGGTTCACCCCGAAGGACTGGTTTATCTGGCTGTTGATCGGCACGCTCCTTCTGGTCGGCCTGGTGGTTCTGATCCTGGTGCGCGGTGGGTTCTGAAAGGCAGGTGCCCGTCAAGTACATGCGCAGTGTTCGCATTGTGCGAAAATCCCTGAAATTTAAACGCCTGGAGGCGTCAAAACCGGATGGACGGATATCCTCGGCGCCTTCACCACTTATCCATCACTGGACCCCATGACCTCGAAACAACAGAAGCAGTGGATCACCCTGAGCGGTATTCGTAAGGATTGCGGATACAGAAACTACGAGCGCGGAAGACGGTATTTCGAGGAGGGGCGCACTGGGCAGATCAAGATCATTCGGCGCGACCATAAGGAATTCAGCTGCCGGGCGGTGACCCGGGGAAGTGGTGGCCGCGTCTATGAACAGTTTTTGCGATTTGTCCGTGTGCGGCCGGATCGCGAGGATGCGTTCGTGGTATTGCACGGTGAATGCAGCTGCCCCGTGGGCGATAACTGCAAGCACGTGGTGTCGGCGGCTCTGGCCATGCGCGAGCAGGAACAGGCCCTGGCGGCTTCCGCTTCGGGTAAACCGCTGTTCCTGCAGTGGCTGGAAAACGTGGCGGAGTCGTCCTCCCTGGCATCCGATGAACCCGATGAGGTGATACCGAACCAGAACTGCCTGCTGTACCAGCTGACACTCCACGCCGCCGATGGCAGTGCCAGCGTGGGCTTTCGTCTGGCCATCTACCGCAAGGACGGCACGCCGACCAAGGGGCGGGAGGTGAGGTTTGCCACTCTGTTCCAACCCTACGGGTCCACCTATCAGGCCATGACCGAACTGGACAAGGAGATCGTGCAGCAGGTGTCGGCCGGGGGCGGCTCTGGCACTTTTTCCAACCCTGCCGCCCGTTATCGCCATGATCCTGACGATCGAAACAGCGCTCTCAAGGGCCGCCCCGGGGCGTTGGCGCTGGAGATGATGCTCGATTCCGGACGTCTTTACTGGTCGGAGGCACCGGAACGGCCGCTGACCCGCGGCCCGTCACGGCAGCTGCATCTGGCCTGGGAGGTCGTTGATGACCAGTATCACCTGATGCCGCGAACCGACGGGGATCGCAGGATTCACCTGATCCAGGTACAGCCATGCCAGTATCTGGACCCGATGGATTTTCAGGTGGGCACCCTGGAAATCCCTTCGACCCTGGCCCCGGACTGGCTGGCACGACTACTTGCCTCACCGCCGGTGGCCGCTTCCGAGGTGGAGCAGGTCAGCCTGGGTCTGGCCCGGCAGTTTCCCTATCTGCCCACGCCCACACCGGTGTCCCGACGCGAGATCCGTGACCAGGCACCGACACCGGCGCTTGCGGTCATCCTGTACGACCCGGATCTGCTGCAGTCAGGATTACTGTTCCATTTCATTTATGGCGATGACGTGGTGGTGATGCCCCAGGATCCCCATGACGTGGTCATGGGGGAAGCGGGGAGCGATCTGGTGGAAGTACACCGGCACCGGGACGCCGAGCGGCGGGCCCAGGACCTGATTCGCGCCGAAGGGCTGGAACCCTGGCCCCAGCGGCCGGAGCTGTGGCGCCCCATCATGGGCGAGCGGGATCGCCAGGCCGCCCTGGGGCAGTGGTTCGAGGTGCTGGACACGGTGCTGCCACGTCTGCAGGCCCAGGGCTGGCATATCAGACATGTTCAGGGTGATGCCCCCCGGTTGCTGCATGCGGACAGGCTGCAGGCCGAGGTGGAGGAGGGGCAGGGCTGGTTCGATCTGAGATTTGATCTGGAGGTGGACGGGCGCAGGATTCCCCTGTTGCCCCTGGTGGTCCACCTGCTGGCCGACTATGTGCCCGGTACCTTGCCGGAGATCCTGTGGCTACCCATGGACGGGGGGCAGTATGTGAAAGTGGCCCGGGAACAGATCGAGCCGGTGTTGCAGACCCTGGTGGATCTGCACGAGGAACTGGGTCCCGATCAGGACGAGTTGCGCCTGTCGCGACTGGACGCCCCCCGACTGCTGGAACTGGGGCCGATCCCGGTGCAAGGTGGCGAGGGCATGGAGCGACTGGCCCGGCAACTCGCCCAGTTCGACGGCTTGCGCACGGTGCCGCTGCCGCCGGATTTTGTCGGCAAGTTGCGTCCCTACCAGCAGCACGGTGTGGACTGGATGCAGTTTTTGCGGGAACACCAGCTGGCCGGCGTGCTGGCGGATGACATGGGCCTGGGCAAGACCGTGCAGACCCTGGCCCATCTGATGGTGGAGAAGGCGGCCGGCCGGCTCGACCGACCCAGCCTGATCGTGGCCCCCACCAGTTTGTTGGGCAACTGGCGCCGCGAGGCAGCCCAGTTCTGTCCGGCGCTCAAGACCCTGGTGCTGCAGGGCGCGGATCGCAAGTCCCACTTCGACAGCCTGGACGATTACGATCTGATCTTCACCACCTATCCATTGCTCCCCCGGGACAGCAAAAACCTGCTGGAACAGCGTTTTACCTATCTGATTCTGGACGAGGCGCAGCAGATCAAGAACCCCCGCGCCCAGGCGGCCCAGGTGGTGCGTCATCTGCAGGCCGATCACCGACTGTGTCTGACCGGCACGCCCATGGAAAATCACCTCGGCGAGCTGTGGGCCCAGTTCGATTTTCTGTTGCCGGGCTTTCTGGGCAACCGGGAGCAGTTCACCCGCAACTACCGCACCCCCATCGAAAAATACCGGGATGGGGAGAAACTGCAACGGCTGACCCGTCGCGTGGCCCCCTTCATGTTGCGTCGGACCAAGGATGTGGTGGCCCGGGAGTTGCCGGAGAAATCCGAGTTGTTGCGCAGTACCCCCATCGATGGCAAGCAGGCGGCGCTGTACGAGAGCATCCGGCTCGCCATGGAAAAGAAGGTGCGCGATGCCATCGCGCAAAAGGGTCTGGCGCGGAGCCAGATCACCATTCTGGATGCCCTGCTCAAATTGCGTCAGGTCTGCTGTGATCCCCGCCTGTTGCCGGAGGCATTGCGCGGAGGTGGCGGGAAGCCTGTCCCCTCGGCCAAGCTGGAGATGCTCATGGAGATGCTGCCGGAGCTGATCAGCGAGGGCCGTCGGGTGCTGCTGTTTTCCCAGTTCACCACCATGCTGGGGTTGATCGAACAGGAACTGGCTCCGACAGGGATCAGCTACACTAAGCTGACCGGCCAGACCCGCAAGCGGGAAGAGGTGATCAGCCGCTTTTGCGAAGGCCACGTCCCGTTGATGCTGATCAGCCTCAAGGCGGGCGGGGTTGGACTCAATCTCACCCAGGCGGATACCGTCATTCACTACGATCCCTGGTGGAATCCCGCCGTGGAAGCCCAGGCCACCGACCGGGCCCATCGCATCGGCCAGGACAAGCCGGTGTTCGTCTACAAGCTCGTTACCGAGAACACGGTGGAGGAAAAGATACTGGCCCTGCAGGCCCGCAAGCAGCAACTGGCGGATCAGGTCTATCGCGGTGGCGAGCGGGCACCGGATTCACCTCCTATCGACGCCCGGATGATTGAGGATCTGCTGGGGGCCTGATCCGTCGGTTGGTGTGGCGCCTTGTTTCAGCCTGCGTTTGGTGGGATGGTTTGAGACATTGGCGGGGGCCTCAATCAGGGGGAAACGACAGTGTCCAGACGGAAATCTTTTCGGCAAAGACTCGCTGAAAAGTCGTATCGCCGCGATGTGGGGCTTGCCAGGCGGAATCGTCATGAACAGGTGATGCAATATCAGAATCAGTTGCAGTCTCTGCTCATGGAACTGGCAACCTCGTTCATCAACCTTCCCCTGGACGACATCAATACGCCGATCCATCAGGCCCTGCGGAGAATGGGCAGGTTTGTCAATGCGGATCGGGTCTACGTATTCGAGTATGACTTTGAAGGTCAGGTCTGCAACAACACCCACGAATGGTGCGAGGAAGGGATACTGCCGCAAATCGACATACTGCAGAGGGTGTCGCTCAACCTATTCGTGGACTGGGTTCAAACCCATCTGCGCGGGGAGACCATGTATATCCCCGATGTCCTGGCCTTGCCCGTGGGCAGCGGGATACGCGCGGTACTGGAGCCGCAGCAGATCAAGAGCCTGATCGCGGTGCCCATGATGAATACGGATGAGTGCGTGGGATTCGTCGGTTTTGACTCGGTCAGGGAATACCATACCTATTCCCTGAAGGAGCAGCAGCTGCTGACGGTGTTCGCATAGATGCTGCTCAATATCAAGCTGCGTCAGCAGGCGGATGAAGCCCTTGAACTGCAGCGCCGGTTTCAGGAACTGGTGGCCGATATCGCAACGGATTTCATTGGCGTCGGCAGCGTCACGATCGATGCCGGGATCAACCGGGCACTACAGCTCACCGGCGAGTTTTTCGGGGTCGATCAGAGCGATATCCTGACTTTTTACCGCACGGAAGAGGGTCTTGTCGCCAGAGTCACCCATGAGTGGTGCCGGGAGGGGCAGCCATCTTCCGCGGCGCTCATTCATCAGTTCCCTATCGATGACATGCCGGTGTTCAGGCAGAAGATGCTGGTGGAAAAATCCATTCTGCATGTTCCCGGCGTCGATCATCTGCCCTTCGAAGCGGTCAATGAAAGGGCATTGCTCCAGCGCCACGGGATCAAGTCCTCCCTTTCTGTACCCATCTACACGGATAAGATCGTTTATGGCGCGATCGGCTTCGAGGCTCGGCGGCAGGAGGTCTTCTGGTCGGGCAGCCAGATCCATGGCCTGAAGGTCATTGCGCAGGTACTGGCCACGGCCTTTGCCAGTATTGAGGTGGAAAAGGCGTTGATGGACGCCAAGGCAAATCTTGAGTTGCGTGTACGCCAGAGGACGGCCGAACTCACCGAGCAGGTGACAGCCAAGGAGAAGGCGCTGGCGGACCTGTCCGAGTTGCAGAACACACTAATGGAAGTGTCCCGCGCCGCGGGTATGGCCGAGGTGGCCACCGGTGTGCTGCATAATGTGGGCAATGTGCTCAATAGTGTGAATGTGTCCTGCGACCTGCTGATGGAGAAGCTGCAGGGATCACGGTTGATGAATGTCGCCCGGGTGGCAGGACTGCTTGAGGCCAACCGGGAACGACTGGCGGAATTCATCACCACTGACGAACGAGGCAGAAATCTGCCTGGTTACCTCTCGTCACTGGCTGCCACGCTGGAGGAGGAGCGCCGGTTTCTGCAACACGAAACCGGAGCCTTGAGCGGACGTATCGGCCATATCAAGGAGATCGTGGCCATGCAGCAGAATTACGGCCGTGTCCCTGGCGTGCTGGAGTCCATATTGCCGAAGACCCTGATGGAGGAAGCGCTGAAGCTCAATGCCGGGGTATTTTCCAGGCACGACATCAGAGTTGACCGTCAGTACCAGAATTTGCCGCCGATCGTCACCGACAGGCACCGTGTGCTGCAGATCCTGCTGAACCTGATTCATAATGCCAAATATGCCTGCTGCGAAACGGATCGTTCACCCAGGGTGGTGGTCCTGCGTACCCTGGTGAATGTGGAAGGTAGCCTTTGTCTGCAGGTGGAGGATAACGGCATCGGCATCCCCCGAGAGAACATCACCCGGATCTTTCAGCATGGGTTCACGACCCGTCGCGATGGGCACGGCTTCGGTCTGCATATCGGCGCGCTGACGGCTCGAGATCTGGGCGGCAGTCTGATGGTCCATAGCGACGGCCCCGGTCATGGTGCGGTTTTCACGCTTGAACTCCCCTTTACCCGAGACACGTGAGGTACTTGGTCGCATGTCCATGTCTTCTCTGCCGCATCGTGTACTCATCATTGATGACAATCCTGCGATTCATGAGGATTTTCGCAAGACCCTCATCCGCGAGCATGGACAGACCGATGGCCTGCAGGACATGGAGCACATGCTGTTCGGCAGTCGGGTTGCAAGCACCGTTGTGCGTACGTTCGAACTGGATTCCGCCTTTCTGGGCAAGGAGGGATTAGAGCGTGTCAGGGCGGCCAATGCACAGGGGCGGCCCTATGCGCTGGCCTTTGTGGACGGGCGCATGCCACCGGGATGGGACGGGATCGAAACCATCAAGCGGCTTTGGGAAGAATGCCCCGACCTGCAGGTGGTGCTCTGCACCGCCTATGCGGACTATTCCTGGTCTGAAATCATGGGAGTATTGGGGCAGACGGACAATCTGCTGATTCTGAAAAAACCCTTCGACATTGTCGAAGTCCTGCAGATCGCTCATGCACTGACGCGAAAGTACGAACTGAACCAGGAAGTGCAGGGGCGTCTGTATGAGCTGGCTTACTACGACAACCTGTGCGGTTTGCCGAACCGGGCATTGTTCAAGGACCGCTTTGAACATGCCATCGGCCTGTCCCGAAGGCAGCACCGGCGGCTTGCATTGCTGCTGATCGATCTGGACAACTTCAAGCGCATTAACGATACCCTGGGTCACAGTCGCGGTGACGAGCTGCTCCGGACCATCGCCAGACGGCTGCACGACTGTCTGCGGAGCTGTGATTCGATCACGTTTCCGTCGCAGCAGGCTGCCGACTCCCTGGCCCGGTTTGGCGGGGACGAGTTTGCCGTTCTGATTCCCGACATGCTCAGAGATGAAGATGCCGGCAAGATCGCCCTGCGCATCATTGCCGAGCTCAGCCTTCCCGTGGATCTGGGGGAGCACCGGATCGTCATGACGCCCAGTGTCGACATTGCGCTTTTTCCCTGTGACGGCGACACGAGCGACATGTTGCTGAAAAACGCCGATCTCGCCGTGCATTTTTCCAAGCGCATGGGGCCTGGCCTGTTTTCCTACTATCAGGACTCCATGAATACCGCGGCCCAGAAGCGGCTGACCCTGGAAAATCAGCTGGCTCATGCCATTGAGCGGGATGAACTCTCTGTCCGTTACCAACCCCAGTTCAATCTGGAAACCGGGCAACTGAGCGGTCTTGAGGCATTGTTGCGTTGGCATAACCGGAGTCTGGGTCCGGTATCCCCCCTGGAGTTTGTTCCCCTGGCAGAAGAGGGTGGTCTGATCAACGGAATCGGCGACTGGGTGATGCGTACCGTCTGCGACCAGGCCGCGGCCTGGATACAGGCGGGGTTTTCCCTGCCCAGGATCAGCATCAACGTGTCCGTCAAACAGGTCATGAAGCCGGATTTTGCCGATCGGGTCAGGGAAGTGCTTGCCGACACCGGGCTACCGCCATCGAGTCTGGAACTGGAGGTCACGGAGACTCTGCTTGCCCTGGATATTGCTCAGATCCACGAATCCCTGCACACCCTCAGAAATCTGGGCGTCAGCATTGCCATCGATGATTTCGGCACCGGCTATTCCAGCCTGAGCCGACTCAAATCCATGCCGATCGACTCCCTGAAGGTGGATCGTGATTTTGTCTGCGGCATTGCCGACAGTGACGATGACCGGTCCATCATCACCGCCATCATTTCCATGGCCGAGGCCATGTCGTTACGAGTGGTTGCCGAGGGCGTGGAGTCCGCCTCCCAGGCGGATTTCCTGAGAGAGCTGGGTTGTCAGGAAGTGCAGGGTTTTTTCTATGGTCGTCCCATGGCGCCGGACGAGGTGGAGAGCCTGTTGCCCCGCACCGGTGCCGGACGGGGCTGAAAGTACCGGATCCATCTCCCGGGCCAGTCGCCAGCACCCGGGATTTCCGGTATCTTGCGGTCATTCAGGAACACTCCCTTTCCAAGGAACCCACGCAATGAGCGAAAAGATCGGTGTCATCGGTCTCGGGTATGTCGGGCTGCCCGTGGCCATGGGTTTTGCGGCCCACTATCCCGGGACGGTCGGGTTTGATATCAGTGAACGTCGGGTCGGTACGCTACAGGAAGGCCACGACTTCACCGGCGAGGTCACGCCCGAAGAACTCAAGGCCAGCACCCTCAAATACACCACCGATCCTCGCGATCTGGTGGGAACCACCTTCTTCGTGGTCACCGTCCCCACCCCCATCGACGACAATCGTCAGCCCGATCTGCGGCCGGTGCTGTCCGCCTGCGAGACCGTGGGCAGGGTACTGTCGCCCGGGGCGGTGGTGGTGTTCGAGTCCACGGTCTATCCCGGCGTGACCGAGGAGATCTGCGGACCGCTCCTGGCCCGGATTTCCGGTCTGCGTCAGGGGGTGGACTTCAAGCTGGGGTATTCCCCCGAGCGCATCAATCCCGGTGACAAGGAACACACCTTGACCCGCATCGTGAAGGTGGTCTCCGGCGAGGACGAGGCGACGCTGGAACGGGTGGCCGAGGCCTACGGACGCATCGTCGAGGCGGGCGTCCATCGGGCGCCCACCATCAAGGTGGCCGAGGCCGCCAAGGTGATCGAGAACACCCAGCGGGATCTGAACATCGCCCTGATGAACGAGCTGGCGCTGATTTTCGATCGTCTGGGCATCCGCACCCGGGATGTCCTGGCCGCCGCCGGCACCAAGTGGAACTTCCTGCCCTTCAGCCCCGGTCTGGTGGGAGGGCACTGCATCGGCGTGGACCCCTATTATCTCACCACCAAGGCCAAGGCCGTGGGGTACTACCCCCAGGTGATCCTGGCCGGCCGGCGCATCAACGACGGCATGGGGGCCTATGTGGCCCAGCGCCTGGTGAAGCTGCTGATCGAGCAGGACCGTCCCGTGAAGCAGGGCAGGGTGGGCATTCTCGGGCTCACGTTCAAGGAAAACGTCCCGGACCTGCGCAACTCCCGCGTGCCCGACATCATCAAGGAACTGCGTCAGTTCGGCATCGAACCCCATGATCCATGACCCGCTGGCGGATGCTCAGGAGGCGCACCATGAATATGGTCTGACCCTGTCGCCTCTGGAGGCCTTCCAGGACCTGGACGGGCTGATCCTGGCCGTGCCTCACCGGGCCTACCTGGCGGCGGGGTCCGACAGCCTTGCCCGGCGCCTGGCCTCAAGCGGGGTGCTGATCGACGTGAAATCGGCCCTGTCCCCGTCCGTCGTGGGGGCCACCCAGGCCTATTGGAGTCTTTGATGAAAATCCTGGTCACCGGCACTGCCGGCTTTATCGGCTCGGCCCTGGCCCTGCGTCTGCTGGCGCGGGGGGATGAGGTCATCGGCGTCGATAATCTCAACGACTATTACGACGTCAATCTCAAGCTGGCCCGTCTGGAGCGGGTGAAGGCCCATCCCGGCTTTACGGACGTGCGGGCCGATATCGCCGATCGCGCCGCGATGGAAGACCTGTTCGCCCGTCACAAGCCCCAGCGGGTGGTGAACCTGGCGGCGCAGGCCGGGGTGCGCTATTCCCTGGAGAATCCACACGCCTATGTGGAAACCAATCTGGTGGGGTTCATCAACATCCTCGAAGGCTGCCGTCACCACGGGGTGGAGAATCTGGTCTACGCCTCCTCCAGTTCCGTCTATGGGGCCAACACCACCATGCCCTTCACCGTCCACGACAACGTGGATCATCCCATGAGCCTCTACGCCGCCAGCAAGAAGGCCAATGAGCTCATGGCCCATACCTATAGCTCCCTCTACGGTCTGCCCACGGTGGGGCTGCGCTTCTTCACCGTCTACGGCCCCTGGGGGCGCCCGGACATGGCCCTGTTCATGTTCACCCGCAACATCCTGGAGGGCAAACCCATCGATGTCTTCAACTACGGTCGTCATCGCCGGGACTTCACCTATATCGATGACATCGTGGAAGGGGTGATCCGCACCCTGGACCGGGTGGCCGAGCCGAACCCGGCCTGGTCCGGTGCCGAGCCCGACTCCGCCACCAGCTTTGCCCCCTACCGGCTCTACAACATCGGCAACAACCAGCCGGTGGAACTGCTTCATTACATTCAGGTACTGGAGGACTGCCTGGGCATGAAGGCGGAAAAGAACCTGCTGCCCCTGCAGCCGGGTGACGTGCCGGATACCTATGCGGACGTGCAGGACCTGGTGAACGACGTGGGGTATCGTCCGTGTACGCCGGTGGAGCAGGGCGTGGAGAACTTCGTGCGCTGGTATCGGGACTTCTATAAGGTTTGATTCAATGACCGATCGTCTTGCCTGTTTCAAGGCCTATGACATCCGCGGCCGTGTCCCCGATGAGCTGAATCCGGAGCTGGCCCGGCGCATCGGCCGGGCCTACGCCCGCGTCATCCGTCCGGCGGGGCCGGTGGCGGTGGGCGAGGATATTCGTCTGAGCAGTCCGGCACTGGCGCGAGCGCTGGTGCAGGGATTGAACGAGTCGGGGGTGGACACCCGGTCCCTGGGACTGTGCGGCACCGAGACCGTCTACCATGCCGCGTCACTGCCCGGTATGGGGGGCGGCATCATGGTCACCGCCAGCCACAATCCCATGGACTACAACGGCATGAAGCTGGTGAAGGCGGGCGCCGTGCCCATCAGCGGCGACAGCGGCCTGAACGAGATCGAGGCCCTGGCCCGTGATGCCGTTCCGGTCGAGGGCCATGTGCAGATGGGCCGGGACGAGCCGCTGGACGTGATGGCCGGCTATGTGGAGCGGGTGCTGGGTCTGGTGGATGAGTCGGTGCTCAGACCGCTGCATCTGGTGGTGAATGCGGGTAATGGGGCCGCCGGTCCCACCTTCGATGCCCTGGCCGCCCGGTTGCCCTTCCGGGTGACCCGGGTTCACCATGCCCCGGACGGCCGTTTCCCCAACGGTATTCCCAATCCCCTGTTGCCGGAGAACCGCAGTGCCACCGCCGACGCGGTGAAGGCCCACGGGGCGGATCTGGGGATCGCCTGGGATGGCGATTTCGACCGCTGCTTTCTGTTCGACGAGCAGGGCCGGTTCGTGGAAGGCTATTACGTGGTGGGGCTGCTGGCGGCCCAGTTGCTGGAACGCCATCCGGGGGAGAAGATCGTCCATGACCCGCGCCTGACCTGGAACACGGTGGAAATGGTTCAGTCGGCCGGTGGCGTGCCGGTGATGAGCAAGACCGGACATGCCTTCATCAAGGAGCGCATGCGTCTCGAAGACGCCCTCTATGGCGGGGAGATGTCGGCCCATCACTACTTCCGCGACTTTGCCTACTGCGACAGCGGCATGATTCCCTGGCTGCTGGTGGCCGAGCGCCTGTGCCGGACCGGTCAGCCCCTGTCCGCGCTGGTGGACGAGCGGATGCGGGCTTTTCCCTGCAGCGGCGAGATCAATTTCCGGGTGGCGGACGTGGCGCGGACCCTTGCCAGGATCGGCCAGGTGTTCCGGGATCGTGCCCTGGACGAGGATGACACCGATGGCCTGAGCATGGGCTTCGGCGACTGGCGCTTCAATCTGCGGGGTTCCAATA
Source organism: Ectothiorhodospira sp. PHS-1 (assembly GCF_000225005.1). NCBI lineage: Bacteria > Pseudomonadati > Pseudomonadota > Gammaproteobacteria > Chromatiales > Ectothiorhodospiraceae > Ectothiorhodospira > Ectothiorhodospira sp. PHS-1. Next base: position 82,115 of record NZ_AGBG01000008.1, read on the forward strand.
CGGAACCGGTGATCCGGCTGAACGTGGAGTCGCGAGGGGACGAGGCCCTGATGCGTACCCGGACGGCGTTGCTGTCCGGGCTGATTCAGGAAGCCTGAGCCTTTTCGGCCCTCACCCCAACCCCTCTCCCAAGGGGAGAGGGGTTTGAGTGGCGTTGCCCATCCTCAGGGAGAAGGGCGGTCCTCACGCACTTCCACCCGGGCTTCCTGCCGGAGCCGTTCCACATAGTCCTGCAGGGCTCTTCGGGCCAGGATCTGCTCCAGCTGTTCCTGCACTTCGGCAAAGGGGGGCGGCTCGATGTCCCGGCTGTCTTCGCGCAGGATCACATGCCAGCCGAATTCCGTTTCCACCGGCTCATGGGTGAAACGGCCATTCTCCAGCGCCAGTACCGCGTCCGAGAAGTCCGGCACCATCATGTCCGCGCTGAACCAGCCCAGATCGCCACCGGCGGAGGCGGAGCCATCCTCCGAATATTCCCGTGCCAGGGCCGCGAAGTCTTCTCCCGCCTCAAGGCGTGTGATCAGCGCCGCTGCTTCTTCCTGCGTCGCCACCAGGATATGGCGGGCCCGCAGTTCCAGGGTGTCCATGTCCGCCACCTGACGGTCATATTCGGCGCGCAGGTCCGCCTCGGTGAAGTTCAGGTCGTCCAGAAAATTCTCCACCTGGGTGTTGATCAGCAGGTTGGTGCGCATGCGTTCCATCTGCCGCACCATCCGCGGATCCTTGTCCAGTCCCGCCCTCAGGGCCGCCTGGCGCAGCAGTTCCATGTTGATCAGCTCTTCCAGCGCCATGTCCGGGGTCTGCATGCCGCCATGGTGGCCGGACATGCGGCTCAGGGACAGGAAATCGGCCAGGTCGCTGTCATGGATGGGGCTGTCATTGACCATGGCTACCGGCTCGCCGCGGGTGGCGTCGGTCGTCGTTTCGGGGTCGTTGCCGGAGCAGGCCGACAGGGTGAAGGCCAGGGCGGCAGCCAGGGGAATCAGCTTGAAGGGGTGCATCTGCAATGGGGTCCTTGTGGTGATGGGCGGGTTCAAGGCAGGGCCGGAATCAGGGAAACACCAGTTTGAAGGGCTTGACCGTTACCTGGGCATAGACACCGGCCGCCACATAAGGATCCGTGTCGGCCCAGGCCTTGGCGGCATCCAGGGAGTCGAACTCGGCCACCACCAGGCTGCCGGTGAACCCGGCTGGACCGGGATCTTCCATGTCCAGGGCCGGGTGTGGCCCGGCCAGCACCAGCCGCCCCGCGTCCTGCAGGGCCTGCAGGCGTTCCAGGTGGGCGGGACGGGCGCCGCGGCGCTTCTCCAGGCTATCTTCCACGTCCTGGCTGATGATGGCGTAGAGCATCGATGGGACTCCCTGGTTGATGGGTAATGGCGCTTAGGGTAGCGCATGGTGGGGGGTTGGCACAGGGGCGGCTGTTTCAGAACTTCCAAGATGATTCGGGCACAAGCCCGCAGGTCTGATAAAATCACCCTCCTGATACCGAATAACCGGGAATTGCCATGAGCCGCGTGATCGAGATCCATCCGGTGGACCCTCAACCCCGCCTGATCCAGCAGGTGGTGGAGGTGGTGCAGGACGGCGGGGTCATCGTCTACCCCACCGATTCCTGCTACGCCCTGGGCTGCGCCATCAGCAACAAGTCCGGCATGGAGCGCATTCGGCGTATCCGTCAGCTGGATGAGCAGTATCACCTCACCCTGGTCTGCCGCGACCTGTCCGAGATCGCTACCTATGCCAAGGTGGGAAACACTTCCTACCGTCTGCTCAAGAGCCTCACCCCCGGTCCCTATGCCTTCCTGCTCAAGGCCACCCACGAGGTGCCCCGACGCCTGCAGCATCCCAAGCGCAAGAGCGTCGGCCTGCGGGTGCCGGATCATCCCATCACCCAGGCCATGCTCAAGTCCCTGGGACAGCCGCTCATGAGCAGCAGTCTGGAGATGCCCGGCGATGACCTGCCGTTGACCGATATCTACGAGATTCAGGAACGCCTGTCCTCCCAGGTGGACCTGATCATCGACGGCGGCCCCTGCGGCCTGGAGCCCACCACCGTGATCGACATGGAAAGCGACGTGCCTCGACTGGTGCGTCGGGGCAAGGGCGAAGTGCCCCCCGGAGTGGAGGAGTGAGGCCGGTTCGGGCGCGGAGGACGGACTGATGGAAGGCATTCTGCAGATCATCGCCATCTGGGCCTTGCCGGTGCTGTTTGCCATCACCCTGCACGAGGCTTCCCACGGCTGGATGGCCAAGCAGCTGGGAGATCCCACGGCCAAGATGCTGGGTCGTCTCACCGCCAACCCCATCAAGCATATCGATCCGGTGGGGACCATCGCCGTGCCCATCGGCCTGCTGATCTTCACCGCCCTGACGCCGGCGCCCCCCTTCGTTTTCGGCTGGGCCAAGCCGGTACCGGTGAATACCCGGAATCTGCGCAATCCCCAGCGGGACATGGCCATCGTGGCCGCCGCCGGACCCACCGCCAACCTGCTCATGGCCCTGTTCTGGGCGCTGATGATCAAGATCGGCCTGATGCTGCAGGGGACCTTCGACTGGGCGGCGGTGCCCCTGATTTACATGGGCATGGCGGGAATCACCATCAACATCCTGCTGATGGTGCTGAACCTGCTGCCCATCCCCCCCCTGGATGGGGGACGGGTGGTGGCCGGTTTCCTGCCCGCCCGGATCGCCGCCCGTTACGAACGTCTGGAACCCTATGGCCTGGTGATCGTTCTGGCTTTGTTGTTCACGGGCATCCTGGGGGCGATCCTGTTTCCCATTTTCGGGTTCATCGTGGATCTGATCCAGACCCTGTTTGCACTGCCGTCCTGGCGCATGTAACCACCTTAAGTCTTCAACCTTCATCCCATCGAGCACACCCAAGGAGTCCACTTGAGTTCCCTGCCTGCACAAAACCAGCGCGTCCTGTCCGGCATGCGTCCGACGGGCCGACTGCATCTGGGTCATTATCACGGCGTCCTCAAGAACTGGGTCGAATTGCAGCATTCCTATGAATGTCTGTTCTTCGTGGCCGACTGGCACGCCCTCACCACCCACTATGAAGATCCCGGCATCCTCGGCGAGAGCGTCTGGGACATGGTGGTGGACTGGTTGGCGGCGGGCGTGAGCCCGGGTTCGGCGCGTATCTTCATCCAGTCCCGGGTGCCGGAACACGCCGAGCTGCATCTTTTGCTGTCCATGATCACGCCCCTGGGCTGGCTGGAGCGGGTGCCCACCTACAAGGATCAGCAGGAAAAGCTCAAGGAAAAGGATCTGGCCACCTACGGTTTTTTGGGCTACCCCCTGCTGCAAAGCGCGGACATCCTCATCTACAAGGCGGGTCTGGTGCCGGTGGGCGAGGACCAGGTGGCCCACCTGGAAATCACCCGCGAGGTGGCACGTCGCTTCAATCACCTCTATGGGCGTGAACCCGGCTTCGAGGAAAAGGCCGAGGCGGCCGCCAACAAGATGGGCAAGAAGAACGCCCGCATGTACCGGGATCTGCGCCGCCGCTACCAGGAACAGGGTGAGGACGAGGCCCTGGACGTAGCCCGCGCCCTGCTGGAAAGCCAGCAGAACATCTCCCTGGGTGACCGTGAGCGTCTGTTCGGGTATCTGGAAGGCAGCGGCCGCATCATCCTGCCCGAACCCCACCCCATGCTCACCAAGGCCTCCAAGATGCCCGGTCTGGACGGGCAGAAGATGTCCAAGTCCTACGGCAATACCATCTCCCTGCGGGATGAGCCAGCGGAGGTGGAAAAGAAGATCCGTACCATGCCCACGGACCCGGCCCGGGTGCGCCGCACCGATCCGGGCAATCCGGACAAGTGCCCGGTCTGGTCCCTGCACCAGATCTACACCGGCGAGGATGTCCATCAGTGGGTGCAGGAGGGGTGCCGCAGCGCCGGTATCGGCTGTCTGGAATGCAAGCAGCCGGTGGTGGATGCGGTGCTCGACGAGCTGCGGCCCATGCAGGCCCGTGCCCGCGAATACGAGTCCGATCCGAACCTGGTCCGGTCCGTGGTGGCGGAAGGCTGCGAGGCCGCCCGCGACATCGCCCGGGATACCCTGGACGAGGTCCGGCGCAGCATGGGGCTGGCCTACCGATGAATGCCGAACCCGCGGCCCTGTCACCGGCGCCGGACGGTGCCGGGCAGGCCGGGGGGGCGCCGCTGGCCATCGTCCGCGGAGAACCGCTGACCCTGGTGCCCAGGGATCTCTACATCCCGCCGGATGCCCTGGAGGTCTTTCTGGAGACCTTCGAGGGGCCGCTGGATCTGCTCCTGTACCTGATCAAGCGCCAGAACCTGGATATTCTGGACATCCCCATTGCCGAGATCACCCGTCAGTACATGGGGTATATCGAGCTGATGCAGGAGATGCGTCTGGAACTGGCCGCGGAGTATCTGGTGATGGCGGCCATGCTGGCGGAGATCAAGTCCCGCATGTTGCTGCCCCGGTCCGCGGCGGTGGAGGACGAGGACGATCCCCGGGCCGAACTGGTGCGGCGGCTGCAGGAATATGAACAGTTCAGGCAGGCGGCACAGGATCTGGACGACTTGCCCAGGCTGGAGCGGGATATCTTCCCGGCCACCCTGGCGCCGCCGCCGCTTACGGGCGAGCGACCGTTGCCGGAGGTGGGGCTGGACGAGTTGTTGCTGGCCCTGCGGGAGGTGCTGCAGCGGGCGGACATGTTCACCCATCATCAGATCCAGCGGGAGCCCCTGTCGGTGCGCGAGCGCATGTCCCGGGTACTGGAGGCCCTGGGGCAAGGGCCGGTGCCGTTTGCGGCCCTGTTCACCCTCGAGGAGGGCCGGCGGGGGGTAGTGGTCACCTTCCTGGCGGTGCTGGAACTGCTCAAGGCCCATCTGGTGGAGCTGGCGCAGGCGGAACTGTTTGCCCCCATCTACCTGAGCGCGGCAAGACGCGCCGATGTTGCCCATGACACCTGAACTGCTCTGTCGCATTCTGGAAGGCGCCCTTCTGGCCGCTGATCGCCCCCTCTCCCTGGAACAGATGGAACGGCTGTTCGAGGACGCCGAGCGGCCTTCCCGGGCCGAACTGCGCAAGGCCCTGGATGCCCTGGCCCAGGCCTGTGACGACCGGGGCTACGAGTTGCGTCAGGTGGGCAGCGGCTACCGTTTCCAGGTGCGCGAGGCCCTCTCGCCCTGGATTTCCCGCCTGTGGGAGGAACGGCCGCCGCGGTATTCCCGCGCCCTGCTGGAGACCCTGGCCCTGATTGCCTACCGACAACCCATCACCCGGGCGGAGATCGAGGCGGTGCGTGGGGTGACCGTGAGTACCCAGATCATCAAGACCCTGACGGAGCGGGAGTGGGTGCGGGTGGTGGGACACAAGGAGGTACCGGGGCGTCCGGCCCTGTACGGGACCACGCCCCGGTTCCTGGACTATTTCAATCTGTCGTCCCTGGATGATCTGCCCAGCTTGATGGAGTTGAAGGATCTGGGGATGGATCCCGATCCGGCGCGGTCCCGGGCGGAAACGAACCGGTAATCAGGGGGCTATTGCTCCTTGAGTCGGGGCATCAGCATCACCAGATTGCAGGGCCGGGTCCGGTGGTCAAGCTGGGACTGGATCAGCCGGGTCCAGGCGGTGCGGCAGGCCCCGGAAGAGCCGGGCAGGCAGAACACATAGGTGCCGTTGGCCACCCCCGCCAGCGCCCGGGACTGCAGGGCGGAGGTGCCGATTTCCTCGTGGGAGAGCATCCGGAACAGCTCGCCGAACCCCTCGATTTCCTTGTCCAGCAGGGGTGCCACCGCCTCCGGTGTCCCGTCCCGACCGGTGATGCCGGTGCCGCCGGTGGTGAGAACCACCTGAATCTCCGGTTCGGCAATCCAGGCCGAGACCACGGCCCTGATCTGGTAGATGTCGTCCGCCACCCGTTGCCGGTCGGCCGCCCGATGCCCCGCCTGGATCAGCCCGTCCACCAGTGCCTGCCCGGAGGTATCCTCCGCCAGGGTGCGTGAATCGGAGACCGTCAGTACGGCGATGTCCAGTGGGATGAAGTGGCGGGTGTCGCTCATGGGGAATCGTCCTGTGGCGGAAAGGGGGGGCGGATCAGTACACTACCGGTTTGACAGCGATGGATAACACACTATGACCGAACGTCTCCACAAATTGCTGGCCCAGGCGGGTCTGGGTTCACGTCGAGAGGTGGAGCGCTGGATCGCCCAGGGCCTGGTGACCGTCAACGGCAAGGTGGCCCAGCTGGGTGATCAGGCCGGCCCGGAAGACCAGATTGCCGTGCGCGGCCGCCCCGTCTCCGTGGAGGCCCCGGCGCAGCGTGTGGTGGTCTATCACAAGCCGGAAGGGGAGGTGACCACCCGCTCCGACCCCGAAGGTCGCCCCACCGTATTCGAACATCTGCCCCGGCTACGCCAGGGCCGCTGGGTGAGCATCGGCCGGCTGGACCTCAACACCTCCGGATTGCTGCTGTTCACCACCGACGGCAAGCTGGCCAATCGGCTCATGCATCCTTCCACCGAGGTGGAGCGGGAATACGCCGTGCGGGTACTGGGTGCGGTGGAACCGGCGGTGATCCAGCGGCTGTTGGCCGGCGTGGAGCTTGAAGATGGCCCGGCCCGCTTCGACGATATCCGGGAAGCCGGGGGTACCGGTGCCAATCACTGGTACCACGTGACCCTCAAGGAAGGCCGCAACCGTGAGGTGCGGCGCCTGTGGGAATCCCAGGGCATCACCGTCAGTCGCCTGATCCGGGTACGCTATGGCTGTATCCAGTTGGGGACCGGGCTGCGCCTGGGCCGCTGGCGGGAGCTGGAGTCCCAGGAGATGAAGGCCCTGTATCAGCAGGCGGGCCTGTCCTGGAAGGCGCCCCGCAAGTCCCGCATCATCCGTCCTCCCAAGACCCGTCGAGCCCCTGGGCGGTGAATCCGGAGCGTCTTCATCCGGTCCTGGAACGGCTATCGACCCATTACGGGCCGATGCACTGGTGGCCGGGTGAGACGCCCTTCGAGGTGATGGTGGGGGCGATCCTCACCCAGAATACCGCCTGGACCAACGTGGAGCGGGCCATCGCCAACCTCAAGGCGGCCGAAGTGCTGGACGCGGAGAGCCTGGCGGCCCTGCCGCGCAATGATCTTGCCGGTCTGATTCGGCCTTCCGGATATTTCAACGTCAAGGCGGGGCGGCTGCAGGCCTTTTGCCACTGGTATCTGGAGCAGGGCGGGGAGACCGCCCTGAGGGGCTGGTCCACCGAGGCCCTGCGCCGTGGATTGCTGTCGGTGAAGGGCGTGGGGCCGGAGACGGCGGACGACATCCTGCTGTATGCCTTCGAGCGGCCGGTGTTCGTGGTGGATGCCTATACCCGGCGTCTGTTTGCCCGCCTGGAACTGGCCGGGGGAGATGAGCCCTATGACGTGCTCAGGACCGGGGTCGAGGCGGTACTGGGGGCGGATGTCCCGGTCCTGAACGAGTTCCATGCCCTGATCGTCGCCCACGGCAAGACCTTCTGCCGCCCCCGGCCCAGTTGCGAAGGCTGTCCCTTGCGGGCGATGTGTCAGGCCAGCTTGAGGTTCTGCCCGGTGGTCTGACCGGCATCCGGCCCCAGCAGATACAGATACGGCCCGATGACCTCTTCTGGGGTGGCCAGCGTGGTGGGGTCCTCGCCCGGATACTGCTCCGCCCGCAACCGGCTGCGGATCGGGCCGGTGTCCACACCGTTAACCCGCATCTTGCGATCTCCCTGATACTCCTTGGCCAGAATGTCCATCAGGCCTTGCTGTCCTGCCTTGGCCACCCCAAATCCCCCCCAGTAGGCCTTCTGGCAGTCATGGGTGGAGAACACCACGGACGGGTCGGGGGACTGCTCCAGCAGCGGCAGCACCGCGTGGGTGAGCAGGAAGGGGGCATGCAGGTTCACTGTCATGACCCTGGCCCACAGTTCCAGGTCATAGTGCTTGAGCGGCGTCAGATACCCCACGAAGGCGGCATTGTGGACCAGACCGTCCAGGCGGCCGAATTCGTTGCCCACGTTCTCCGCCAGATCCTGGTAATCCTTGGCGGTGGCACCTTCCAGGTTCATGGGGTAGATGGCCGGCTGGGGACCGCCGGCGGCTTCGATTTCATCGTAGACCTTTTCCAGCGACTTGATCGCCTTGTCCAGCAGGATCACGGTGGCGCCGTGGGCGGCACAGGCCAGGGACAGGGCGCGACCGATGCCACCCGTGGCACCGGTCACCAGGATGACCCGATCCTTGAGCAGGTCCGGGGCCGGAGCATAGGTGAGCAGTTGTTGCGGGATCATCATTTTGCGCGGCTATTCCGTGGTTGGATCGTTCGAATGAAGCAGTGATTCGGCGCATTCTAGCCCACTGATGACCGCCCCTTCGAGGGTGGCCGGCAGGCCGTTGTCCGTATAGTCCCCCGCCAGCCACAGGCCGGCCTCGGCGGTACGGTTGCCCGGACGCAGTCGGTCACAGTCCACCGCCGCCTTGAAGGTGGCCTGCTTTTCCCGGATCACCCAGTGCTGCAGGGGGGCGGGCCAGGCCGGGAAGAGCATGTGCAGCTCCGCCTGGATCTGGGTTGCCAGGGCCTGATTGTCCAGGTCCATGTGCGGGCCGGAGGCCGAAATGACCACCGCCATGACGCCGGGCTGGCCGGTGAAGCGCCGATCAAAGACCCATTGCCCGGTGGTGCCCAGCATGCCGTGGAACGGCGTGCTCAGGCGGGTCTCCTCCGGATAGCGCAGGTAGACGGTGCAGATGGGTTCGCAGGGCAGGGCGGCAAGGTTGGCGGCGATTTTCGCCAGGGTGGGAAAATCGGCCAGCAGCCGGGCAGTGATGTCATGGGGGGTGGCCAGGATCACCTGACGGGCGAGGCATGTTTCTCCTTCCCGTAGCCGCAGCCTGAAGCCGTCGCCATCGCGACCCACGGCCCGGACCCGGGCACCGGTGATCACCGATCCTCCCAGGGATTCTATGTGGCGACGGGCCGGCTCCGGCAGGGCCTCGCCCAGGCTGACCTTCGGAATCAGCAGGTCCGCATGGCTGCGATGGCCGGAGAATGCGCCCTTGAGCACGGCGGTGAACAGCCGGGCCGAGGCCTCGGCGGGATGGGTGTTGAGGGTGGCCAGGCACAGGGGGATCCAGAGTTGCCGGATCAGGGTGTCGGGTTGCCGGTGCTCATGCAGTAGTCGGGATACCGGCATGTCTTCCGGGCCATTCCAGCGCATCAGCCGCGCCAGGCCGGGCAGGGCCTGCAGGCGGTCCTTGCCGGGCATGCCGCGGGCCGTGAGCAGTCCGGCCAGCAGATGGAACGGGGCCGGCAGGAACAGGCTGGAGATGGACAGTTCCGGTACACCCGATTCCCGCATGTTCAGATCCAGGGCCATGCGCAGGAAGATGCGGGACTCCTGCAGACCCATGGTCTCGATCATCCGCAGGACATGGGTATAGGCGCCCAGCAGCAGATGCTGGCCGTTATCCAGGGGGAGACCGTCCAGGTCCACCTGCCGTGCCCGGCCGCCCAGGGTCGGGGCGGCCTCCAGTACCGTGACCTGTCTGCCGGCCTGGGCCAGTCGTACCGCCGCGCTCAGTCCGGCCCAGCCGGCACCCACGATGCAGATGTCGGTGTCAGGGTGGGTCATTATCGCGCGGCCTTCCGGTGACGGCGTTTTTCCTGGCGGGCGACCCGCCACGCGATCCAGAATTTTCTCAGGGGGGTGAGCCGGACCCGCTGTTCCAGCACCCGGTAGCCGTCGGCGGCGATCTCGTCCAGCAGGGTGCGATAGATGGCCGCCATGATGATGCCCGGGCGCTGGGCGTAGCGATCGGATTCCGGCAGATGCTCGAAGGCCCGGCGGTAGTATTCCCGGGCACGATCCGCCTGGAAGGCGAACAGCGCCTGGAGGTGTTCCGAGGTCTGGGGTCTTTGCAGGTCCACCGGTTGCACGTCGAACCGCTTGAGTTCATCCAGGGGGATGTAGATGCGGCCCCGCCGGGCGTCTTCGAGGACGTCACGCAGGATGTTGGTGAGCTGGAAGGCCATACCCAGGTCGTGGGCATAGCGGGCGGTCTGTCGGTCTTCATAGCCGAAGATTTCCGCCGACATCAGGCCCACCACGGAAGCCACCCGATAGCAGTAGAGGGAGAGTTCCGTGAAGGAGGGATAGGCATCATAGTCCAGGTCCATCTGCATGCCGTCGATGATTTCCCGGAAATGCTCCTCCGGCAGGTTGAAGCGTTCCAGCAGGGGTTGCAGGGCCTGGCAGACCGGGTGGGTGGCACGGCCCTGGAAGGTACGGGTCACTTCTTCCCGCCACCAGTCCAGCTTGGCACGGGCCACGGCCGGGTCATGGCATTCGTCCACCACGTCATCCACCTCCCGGCAGAAGGCGTAGAGGGCCGTGATGGCCCGGCGCCGTTCCGGAGGCAGGAACAGGAAGCTGTAATAAAAGCTGGAGCCGCTGCCGGCGGCCTTTTCCTGACAGTACTGGTCGGGGGTCATGGGGCCTTGGTTCTGGTTGTCGCCAGGGCCTTAAACTACCACAGGTCGGTGCGTCAGCGGCGACGGGGAATGAGGCCGTCGCGCAGAATCACCAGGTAATCCCGGGTCTGCAGCCGCGGCCGGGAGAACAGATCCTCCTGCTGACGCTGCAGATGCCACAGGACCCGGGCGCCGGCCACGATGATCAGGCGGATCTCCAGGCCGATGCGCCCCCTGAGCAGGCCGCCCAAGGGGGCGCCGCTACGCAGCAGCTGGTCGGCGCGCCGATACTGGTGCTGCATCAGTTGGCGAAAGGGCGTGTCGGTCACACGGTCGCGAAAATGGGCCTCGGTGACACCGAAGCGCGCCATGTCATCCCGGGGGATGTAGATCCGCCCCATCTCGTGGTAATCCTGGGCCAGATCCTGGTAGAAGTTGATCAGCTGCAGACTGGTACAGACGGCATCGGAAAGGGCCAGGCGCCGCTCATCGGCCTCGCCGCTCAGGTGCAGCAGCAACCGTCCCACCGGGTTGGCGGAGCAGCGGCAATATCGGACCACTTCGCCGAAGTCCTCATAGCGGGTCTTCACGACATCCTGACGAAATGCGTTGAGCAGATCATGGAACAGGGAAGTGGGCAGGCCGTGGGCGGGGATGGCGTGGGCCAGGGCGATGAAGGTCGGGTCGGGATCCGGTGTCCCGGCCGCCGCCGCATCCAGGCGCGCCGCCAGGTCGTCCAGGGCGGCCAGGCGCTCCGCGGCGGGCCGATCACCTTCGTCGGCAAGATCGTCGCCGCGGCGGGCAAAGCTGTAGATCGCGGCGATGGGGCCGCGCAGGCGGGCCGGCACCAGTCTGGAGGCCACCGGGAAGTTTTCATAGTGACTGTGGGCCTGCCGCAGGCATTCGCGATAGGCTTCCCGGGTGTTGAGAGAGACGGCGTGCATTGCGTCGTGTCGCAGGCAATGAATGAATGCGGCAGTCTACCATGCCGTCCGAAGGATCCATGCCGCCGGTGGCGGTTCCGGTTCCGGTTCCGGTTCCGGTTCCGGATCGGGACTCGGGAGGCTGTCAGTGCGATCCAAAGAGGTTTTATCGAACGTGAAGTACGATCCATCGCGTCTTGTCATCCGTGCCGCCGAGGCGGCGGATCTGGATGTCATCAGTCAGTTGCCGGCGGACGCCCGCGAGGCGGACTGGGTCTTCCCCGGTGCGGCCCATCCGGTATCACCGGAATGGCTGCGAACGGTGGTTGCCGGCAGTGCCCATGCCGAAGTGGTGGAATACCGGGGGGCGGTGGTGGCCTTCGGCGTCCTGCACTCCCTGGAGCCGGGTGGGGCGGGCTTCGTGAGCCATCTGGTGGTGCGTCCTGATCTGCGGGGGCGGGGGATCGGTTCCCATCTGCTGGATCACCTCATGGGACGTGCCTTCCGGGATGCCCGTTGCCGGGAGATGCACGTGCAGGTGGCCACAGAGGACGTTCCGGCCCTGCTCATGTGCTACGAAAAAGGCTTCATGCCCTACGGCATGGATCGCCATGAGGATGCCCGGGGACGCGCCGGCGTGCTCATGCACCTGAGGCTGGGCAAGCGGGAATTCGATGAAGGGGATTGAAGCCGGGGCGGGTCTTGGGGCGGGGAATGGTTTATACTTGCCGCCCGAGGACGTCCAAGCCGTGGAAACACCATTGAAACAACGCCTTGTCGGGGCTGCCGTGCTGGTGGCACTGGCCGTCATTTTCCTTCCCATGCTGCTGGATGGTGCCGGACGGGAGGCGCGCCTGAGCCTGTCCGAACCGGTGCCGCCGGAACCGGTTTTCGAACGCCCCGTCCCGGCACCGATCCAGGAGCAGCGCCTGGCGCCGGCGCCGGCACCGCAGACCGCGGCGCCGCCACCGTCGGTCGTGCGGGAATCCCCGATGCCTTCGACATCGCCGCCCCAGCCCCGCCCGCAGGCCCGGGCCGTGCCCGAGGCGGCACCGGCGCCACCGCCGCCCGCGGAACCCCGCAGCCCGCCGGTAGCCCGAACCCCCGAGCCCGGCACGCCGGTTGCCGGCGGCTGGGTGGTTCAGGTCGGCAGTTTCGGTCAGGAGGCCAACGCACGGGGAGAAGCCGATCGGCTGCGTCGCGCCGGATTCCCGGCCTTTGTGGAGCGCACCAGCGCCGATGGTCGGGTCCTGTATCGGGTGAAGGTGGGCCCGGAGCTGGAGCGTCATGCCGCTCAGACCCTGCAGACCCGGCTCCAGGATGAGCAGTCCCTCAGAGGTATCGTGGTCAGCCATCCCTGACGGCTCGTCTCCCGGTTGCCGATGAACGCCCCAATCTCTGTTACACTCCGCGTCACGACACTTTCATCTGCATGAACATGATCTGGATCGACTTCGTCATTCTGGGCATCGTGGCCGTTTCCACGGTGATCAGCCTGTTCCGTGGCTTCGTCAAGGAAGCCATCTCCCTGGCTACCTGGATTCTGGCCTTCTGGATCGCCCTGGCGTATTCGGGGGTGGCTGCCGAGCATCTGCCCTTCGGTCTGGAAGATCCCACCCTCAAGCTGGGCATTGCCTTTGCCATCCTGTTCATCGTCACCTTGCTGATGGGCGGGATCGTCAATGTTCTGGCGGGTCAGCTGGTCAAGAAGACGGGCCTGTCGGGGACGGACCGCAGCATCGGTGCGGTGTTCGGCCTGGCCCGCGGCGGCCTGATCGTGGCCGTGGTGATCCTGCTCATGGGCCTGACGGTGATTCCGCAGGAACCCTGGTGGCAGGACAGCCTCCTGGTTCCCCATTTTGAGCGCATCGCCCTGTGGTTGCGCGATTATCTGCCACCGGATCTGGCGTCTCACTTTTCTTTCGGGGCCTGATCGGGCTCCTGTCTTCCCAGAATCACCAAAGAGGCACACCCCATGTGCGGGATAGTCGGAATTGTCGGTCGCAGCCCCGTCAACCAGGCGCTGTACGACGCCCTCCTGGTATTGCAGCATCGCGGTCAGGATGCCGCCGGTATCGTGACCTGCGACGAGGATGGGCATCTTCATCTGCGCAAGGACAACGGCTTGGTGCGCGATGTGTTCAACCAACAGCACATGCGCAGTCTCACCGGCAACATGGGCATCGGCCATGTGCGCTATCCCACCGCCGGCAGTGCTTCCTCGGCGGAGGCCCAGCCCTTCTATGTGAACTCTCCCTACGGCATCACCCTGGGGCATAACGGCAACCTCACCAATGCCGCCGAACTCAAGCGCGAACTGTTCCTGCAGGACCGGCGCCACATCAATACGGAATCCGATTCCGAGATCCTGCTCAACATCCTGGCCCAGGAACTGATCCGTCAGGATGGCCTGTCCCTCACCCCCGAGGCCCTGTTCCGGGCGGTGAGCGGTGTGCACCGGCGCTGTCAGGGGGCCTACGGGGTGGTGGCCATGTTCTGTGGTCGCGGCATCCTGGGCTTTCGTGATCCCCACGGCATCCGGCCGGTGGTCTACGGCCGGCGGGAAACCGAAGAGGGCACGGAATACATGGTGGCCTCCGAGAGCGTGGCCCTGGATACCCTGGGCTTCGAGCTGGTGCGGGATCTGGCGCCGGGCGAGGCCATCTACATCGAGATGGATGGCACGGTGCATCTGCAGCAGTGCGTGGAAAACCCCATCCTTTCCCCCTGTATCTTCGAGTACGTCTACTTTGCCCGTCCCGACTCGGTGATGGACGACGTGGTGGTGCATCGCGCCCGCATGCGCATGGGCACGCGCCTGGGCAAGAAGATTCTGCGGGAATGGCCGGATCACGACATCGACGTGATCATCCCCATCCCGGATACCGGCCGTACCGTGGCCATCGAGATGGCCCACGAGCTGAACGTGAAATACCGGGAGGGATTCATCAAGAATCGCTACATCGGTCGCACCTTCATCATGCCGGGTCAGACCCAGCGCAGAAAGTCGGTGCGCCAGAAGCTCAATGCCATCGGTCTGGAGTTCAAGGGCAAGAACGTGCTGCTGGTGGATGACTCCATCGTGCGCGGCACCACCTCGCGGGAGATCGTCATGATGGCCCGCGAGGCCGGTGCACGGAAGGTCTATTTCGCCTCTGCCGCACCGCCGGTGCGTTTCCCCAACGTCTACGGCATCGACATGCCCGCCGCCCAGGAACTGATCGCCCATGGGCGCACCGAAGAAGAGGTCTGCCAGGCTATTGCGGCCGATCGTCTGATCTATCAGGATCTGGAGGATCTGGTGGGTGCCGTGCGCAAGGGCAACCCTCGGCTGGAGCGGTTCGACTGCTCCGTATTCACCGGTGAATACGTCACCCAGATCAGCTCCGACTACCTGACACACCTGGAACAACGCCGCAATGATCTGGCCAAACGGAAAAAGGACCGCGAATACGCCAATCTGGACCTCCACAACAACGCCTGACACGAGGCGTCTGTGTCTGGCCCTGGCGTGCTGGATCTGCGTATGTCTGTTCCCCCTGAGTTCGGTGGGGGCCTGGGTACTGGAGGAGGCCGATCCGGTGCATGACGATGACACCATCGTGCTGCCCTGGTACCAGCCCGTCATGGAGCGGCTGGAGTCGGACTTTCCCCAGTACTTCATGGCGGACCCTGTTGCCATCGTCCGCGTGGACACACAGCGGCTTTATGTGGTCAGGGACGGTCGGGTGAAACGGGAGTTCCCGGTGTCCACCTCCCGTCACGGCATCGGCAATCAGGCGGGTAGTTATCGAACACCCCTGGGCGTGCATCGGATCAGTCAGAAGATCGGTGACGAAGCCCCGTTGGGCACCGTGTTCCGCGGTCGGGTGGATACCGGCAGGATTGCCGATATCGTCACCGAACCCCGGCGGACTCCGGAAGACAACATCACCACCCGCATCCTGTGGCTGGAAGGGCTGGAGTACGGCATCAACCGGGGGGAGGGGATCGATTCCTTCTCCCGCTTCATCTATATCCACGGCACCGACGAAGAGGGCCTGATCGGGCGCCCGGCTTCCGAGGGCTGTGTACGCATGACCAACCGAGATGTGATAGAACTGTACGATTTGATGCCCGACGGCTCGCTGGTGGTGATCCAGTAGTCGAGTTGCGTGGGGTGTTACGACCCACCCTCCTGAATTTCGAGCAGAGGACAGCTTTCATGAATGATTACGTCTCGGCGGGCCGCCTGCGGGTTGCCCGGGAGCTGCACGACTTCATCAACGACGAGGCACTGCCCGGCACGGGCGTGGCCGCCGACGCCTTCTGGAACGGTCTGGATGCCATCATTCACGACCTGGCGCCCAGAAACCGCGAACTGCTGGCCAAACGGGATGATCTCCAGGCCCGTATCGATGCCTGGCATCGCCAGCATCCCGGCGCGGTGGACATGGCCGCCTACAAGGCATTCCTGATCGAAATCGGCTATCTGCAGCCGGAAGGAGACGATTTCCAGGTCGGTACCGAACAGGTGGACCCGGAGATCGCGCGCCAGGCCGGACCGCAGCTGGTGGTGCCGGTGATGAACGCCCGTTACGCCCTCAATGCCGCCAATGCCCGTTGGGGCAGCCTCTATGATGCCCTCTACGGCACCGATGCCCTGAGCGAAGAGGACGGCTGCGAACGCGGGAGCAGCTACAATCCCCGGCGTGGCGAAAAGGTCATCGCCTTTGCCCGTGAATTCCTCGACCAGGCGGCCCCCCTGGCCCGCGGCAGTCATGTGGGATCCCGGGGGTACGCGGTGGTGCAGGGTGTACTGCAGGTCACCCTGGCCGACGGCAGCCTGAGTGAACTCAAGGATCCGGAACAGTTCAAGGGCTACCAGGGCGATGTCGGCGCCCCCAAGGCCATCCTTGTGGCCCACAACGGTCTGCACTTCGAGATCCAGTTTGACCCCTCCAGCACCGTCGGCAAGACCGACAGCGCCGGCATCAAGGACCTGCTCATGGAGTCGGCCCTCACCACCATCATGGACTGCGAGGACTCCGTGGCCGCGGTGGATGCCGAGGACAAGGTGGTGGTCTATCGCAACTGGCTGGGCCTGATGAAGGGCGACCTGACCGCCGGCTTCCACAAGGCCGGCCGGGAAGTGGTCCGTCGCATGAACCCGGATCGGGAATATGTCCGTCCCCAGGGCGGCAGCCTGACCTTGCCGGGGCGGTCCCTGATGTTCGTGCGCAACGTGGGTCACCTGATGACCATCGACGCCGTGCTGGATCAGGACGGCAATCCGGTGCCCGAGGGCATCCTGGACGGCATGATCACCAGCCTGATCGCCCTGCACGATCTCAAGCGCGGCGACGGTCTGCACAACTCCCGCTGCGGCTCGGTCTACATCGTCAAGCCCAAGATGCACGGCCCGGAAGAAGTGGCGTTTGCCGAGCAGCTCTTTGCCCGGGTGGAAGATGCCCTGGGCATGAAGCGCAACACCCTGAAGATGGGCGTGATGGACGAGGAGCGCCGCACCACGGTGAACCTCAAGGCCTGCATCCGCGCCGTGAAGGAGCGGATCGTCTTCATCAATACCGGGTTCCTGGACCGTACCGGTGACGAAATGCACACCTCCATGGAAGCCGGCCCCATGATGCGCAAGGGGGCCATGAAGGCGGCCCGCTGGCTGTCCGCCTACGAGGACTGGAACGTGGACGTGGGTCTGGCCTGCGGTCTCCAGGGGCGCGCCCAGATCGGCAAGGGCATGTGGGCCATGCCGGATCTGATGGCGCAGATGCTGCAGCAGAAAGTGGCCCATCCCAAGGCCGGTGCCAATACCGCCTGGGTCCCGTCCCCCACGGCGGCCACCCTGCACGCCCTGCATTATCATCAGGTGAACGTGGCCGAGGTGCAGGCATCCCTGGCGGGCCGTCCCCGTGCGGTTCTGGACGATATCCTCACCATTCCGGTGGAGGCCAATCCGGCCTGGACGGCGGAGGAGATCCAGCAGGAACTGGACAACAATGCCCAGGGCATCCTGGGATACGTGGTCCGCTGGATCGATCAGGGCATCGGCTGTTCCAAGGTGCCGGACATCAACAATGTAGGTCTGATGGAAGACCGGGCCACGCTGCGTATTTCCAGTCAGCACATTGCCAACTGGCTGCATCACGGCATCTGCTCCGAAGCCCAGGTGATGGAGACCATGAAACGCATGGCCGGCGTGGTGGACGAGCAGAATGCCGGCGATCCGTCCTACCATCCCATGGCGCCGGACTTCGAGGCTTCCGTGGCCTTCCAGGCCGCCTGTGATCTGGTGTTCCGTGGCCGGGAGCAGCCCAACGGCTATACCGAGCCGGTCCTGCACCGCCGTCGCATCGAGGCCAAGGCGAAGGGTCCGCGGTAGTCCTGATTCCCCTCGCCCAACCCCTCTCCCCCTGCGGGAGAGGGGCTCATCGCGGCGAGCCTATCCCGCCGGCTGCTTGTCCAGCCACACCTCCAGCCCCTGCACGTTCAGCTCCACGTCCATCGCCAGCAGCTCCCGAATCCTGGATTCCGGCAACCGACAGCCATGGGCGGCCAGTCGTTTCACGAACAAGGCCATCATGCCATCGCACAGGGCTTGGTGCCGGCCTTCGCCGTCCCGCCGGTGGGCACGCCCCAGGGCCAGAAATTCCTCGATCATCTCATGCTGCTCGGTCTGCAAGCGGCCCAGCGACTCGCCGCCCACCCGGCCGAAATGGGTCAGGTACATGTAATCCAGCCCCTGGGCCACCAGCCGGTCCACCGAGGCATGCAGGGCCTCGGGATCGAACTGAACCGGCGTGGTGGTGGGGTACACAAAGGCCCCCCGTTCGGTATCCAGCTCCCGGTAGGCAATGCCGAAGGTGTCACCGGTGTAGATGCCCCGGCCCTTCTCGTCCACCACGCAGAAGTGATGCAGGGCATGCCCCGGAGTGTCCAGAAACACCAGTTCCCGGCCGCCAAGGGACACACTGTCACCGTCGCCGGCCTGAATCACCCGGTCTTCGGGGATCGGCAGGATGGTGCCGAAATCCCGTGCCATGACCGTTTCACCGTACACCGCCGTGGCACCGGCAATGAGCCTGGAGGGATCGATCATGTGTCGGGCGCCCCGGGGATGGATCACCAGTCTGGCATTGGGAAGCTGGGCCATCAGGGTCCCGGCGCCACCGGCATGGTCCAGATGCACATGGGTGGGGATGACGTAGTCCACCTGTTCCCGGGACAGACCCTTGTGTTCCAGCACCTCAAGCAGCACGGGCACGGAGTGGGATGTGCCCGTCTCCACGAAGGCGGCGCGACCGTTCTCCACGATCAGATAGCTGGCGGCCAGGCCGTGACGCACCACCTGGGCATCGATCAGAGTGATGCCGTGGTCCAGATCCTGGAAATGGGGTTGATTCATCAATGGATTCCTCAATTGACACCCTCCCCACGTCTAAAGTCGGGGGATTCCTCCTGCGAGACGCTTGTGCCCAAGCGCGAGAATGTTCCTTGCGGCATTGATGTCGCGGTCATGGCGCGTACCACACGCCTGACAGGTCCATTCTCTTATTCCAAGTCCTGTCCTACCCTTCGGACTACTGTTGCCAATATGACTACAGCACGAACAGGCTTAGGTGGTATATGACTCGTCGATTTCCTCAAACCAAACTCCCCGCGTTATCGCCTTGTATTGGAGTTGGGTTGTTCTCCATTATAGCAAAATCCGCCTTCGGCGAGCGCTATCCCTCCCCACGGCTGAAGCCGGGGGCTTCTCGCGCAATTTTGGTGATTGAGAGGGTGCTCCCAGGTTACAGAAAACAGGGGGGATGACAAAAAAGCCCCTCTTTCCATCCGGGAAAGAGGGGCTTTGCCAGACATCAGACCGTCAGATTCAGGTCCGCTGGTCCATCGGTACCCAGGGCTGATTTTCCGGACCCACATAGTTGGCGCTGGGGCGGATGATCTTGCCGTCCTGACGCTGCTCGATCACGTGAGCCGCCCAGCCGGTGGTGCGGGCAATGACGAAGATCGGCGTGAACAGGGCGGTGGGGATGCCCATCATGTGGTAGGACACGGCGGAGAACCAGTCCAGGTTGGGGAACATCTTCTTCAGGTCCCACATCACCGTCTCCAGGCGATCGGCCACGTCATACATGCGCATGGAGCCTTCCTGTTCGGACAGGCGACGGGCCACGTCCTTGATGACCTTGTTGCGCGGGTCGCTGAGGGTATAGACCGGGTGGCCGAAGCCGATCACGATCTCCTTGCGGGCGACGCGCTCGCGGATGTCCGCCTCGGCCTCGTCGGCGTTGTGGTAACGCTGCTGGATGTCGCAGGCCACTTCGTTGGCGCCGCCGTGCTTGGGACCCCGCAGGGCACCGATGGCGCCGGTGATGGCGGAGTAGATGTCGGAGTTGGTGCCTGCCACCACGCGGGCGGTGAAGGTGGAGGCGTTGAACTCGTGTTCCGCATACAGGTTCAGGGAGGTGTGCATGGCTCGCACCCAGGCTTCCGGCGGGGTGCTGCCGTGCATCAGGTGCAGGAAGTGACCGCCCACGCTGTCGTCGTCGGTTTCCACGTCGATGCAGCGGCCGTTATGGGCAAAGTGGTACCAGTAGAGCAGGGCGGAACCCAGGCAAGCCACCAGGCGATCGGCAATCAGACGGGCGCCGGCTACGTTCATGTCTTCCTTTTCCGGCTCCAGGGTACCCAGCATGGACACGGCGGTGCGCATCACGTCCATCGGGTGGGCGGAGGGCGGAATCTGCTCCAGGGCGGTCTGCAGGGCGGCGGGCAGGCCGCGCATGGACTTCAGACGGGCCTTGTAGCGGGCCAGTTCGGCGGCGTTGGGCAGGGTGCCGTGGATCAGCAGGTGAGCGATTTCCTCAAACTCCGCTTCATCGGCAAAGTCCAGGATGTCATAGCCCCGGTAGTGCAGGTCGTTGCCGGTGCGGCCCACGGTGCAGATGGCGGTATTGCCGGCAGCCGTGCCCGACAGGGCTACTGATTTCTTCGGCTTGGGCTTGGCGATTTCGGTCTCGGTCATTTTCGTCATTCTCCGTCTTAGCCGCCTTTGCGGTATAGCTGGTCCAGTTTTTCTTCGTAGGCGTGGTAGCCCAGGTGCTCGTAGAGCTCCATGCGGGTCTGCATGGTGTCGATGACACCCTGCTGGGTACCGTCGCGGCGGATGGCCTCGAACACGTTCAGGGCCGCCTTGTTCATGGCGCGGAACGCGGACAGGGGGTAGAGCACCAGACTCACGCCCACGCCCTTGAGTTCTTCGGTGGTGAACAGGGGGGTACTGCCGAACTCGGTGATGTTGGCCAGCACCGGGACGCCGACGGCATCCACGAACTGTTGGTACTGTTCCAGGGTGTTGATGGCTTCTGGGAAGATCATGTCGGCACCGGCCTCGACACAGGCCACGGCCCGTTCGATGGCGGAGTCCATGCCTTCCACGGCCAGGGCGTCGGTACGGGCCATGATGACGAAATCCCGGTCACGGGCATCGGTGGCGGCCTTGATGCGGTCCACCATTTCGTCCTTGGTGACGATGGCCTTGCCGGGGCGATGACCGCAGCGCTTGGCCTGGACCTGATCCTCGATGTGGCAGCCGGCGGCCCCGGCGCGGATCAGTTCCTTGACCGTGCGACCGATGTTGAAGGCGCTGGGTCCAAAGCCGGTATCCGCATCCACCAGCAGGGGAACATCGGTCACGTAGGTGATGCGGCGCACGTCTTCCAGCACGTCGTGCAGGGTGCTGATGCCCAGGTCCGGCAGGGCCAGGGAACCGGCGGCGACACCGCCGCCGGACAGGTATAGTGCCCGGTAGCCCACGTGTTCGGCCATCATCGCGTGATAGGCATTGATGGTGCCCACCACCTGCAGCGGGTGCTCTTCTTCAACGGCGCGACGCAGGCGCGCGCCTGGCGTGGATGGCTCGGTCATTGGATCTCCTTATATTGAGGGGATGATGCGTGGTGGTCAGAGCGGCGGGGCCGCGCCGGCGCCGTTGGCGGCACTGGCGGAGCGAATGGCCGGGGTGGCCCTGGCTCCCTTGGGGGCCTTCTCGTCAAACAGCAGTTCCACGTTGATCCGTGAACTGCGGATATGGCGGCGCATGATGAGTTCCGCCATTTCCGGGTCCCGGTCGGCAATGGCCTCGACGATGTGACCATGTTCCCGGAAGGCGATCAGGGCCCGGGAGCTGGCCATACCGAACTGGAAGCGGTACATGCGCATCAGGTGGTACAGGTCGTCGCACAGCAGCTTGATCAGGCGGACATTGCCGCTGGCCTTGATGATGCGGTAATGAAAGTCCAGATCGCCCTCGGTCTGGAAATAGGCGATGCCTTCCTGCAGTTCCGCCCGTTCCTGGTGCTGCTTGAGCAGCTTGCGCAACTCGTCGATGTCGCGGCCGGACATGCGTTCCGCAGCCAGGCGGGCGGCCATGCCTTCCAGGGCCTCGCGCAGTAGATAGAGTTCCAGCAGATCTTCCTGGGTGAGGGAGACCACCCGGGCACCCACGTTGGGACGACGCTCCACCAGGTGACAGGCCTCCAGGCGCCCGATGGCATCCCTGAGGGGGCCGCGGCTGATGCCGTATTCACTGGCCAGTTCCGGTTCGCTGATTTTGGTGCCCGAAGGGATCTCGCCCTCGACGATGGCCTGGCGCAGGCGCGCAAAGACCCAATCCGCCAAGGTAACACCCTGTTGCCCGAGTTGGTCGTTGAGATCTGGCATATATCGTCCGATTGTTGACAATATTAGGGTATCAGGCCTTTTCCTGGAGATAAAGTGGTATTTCTGGTGACAATCCCCGGGTTTCCCTGTTTGTCGGGGCCAAACGCCCTTCTCCCCGGGCAGGGGAGAAGGGCATCGCTCGGCCTCAGGCCGTTTCCCGAGCCTCCGCGTACCCTATCCGGTTCAGGCTGTCCCGGATCTCGTCCAGGATCGCCGGGTCATCGATGGTGGCCGGGGCCTGATAGGCCTCATTGTCGGCGATCTTGCGCATGATGGCCCGCAGGATCTTGCCGGAACGGGTCTTGGGCAGGCGGCTGACCACGGCCACCAGCTTGAAGGCGGCCACCGGCCCGATCTTCTCCCGCACCAGACTCACCAGCTCCTTGCTCAGGGTGTCGGCATCCATGTTCACGCCCGACTTCATCACCACCAGACCCATGGGCAGGGAGCCCTTGAGCTCGTCGGCCACGGCGATGACCGCGCACTCCGCCACCGCCGGATGGGAGGCCAGCACCTCTTCCATGGCGCCGGTGGACAGGCGATGTCCAGCCACGTTGATGGTGTCGTCGATGCGGCCCATCACGTACAGGAAGCCGTCCTCATCCATGTAGCCCGAGTCACCGGTGAGGTAGTAGCCGGGTTCGGCGCTCAGATAGGACTCCTTGAAGCGCTCGTCGTTGTTCCACAGGGTGGGCAGGCAGGCCGGGGGCAGGGGCAGCTTGATCATGATCCGGCCCATTTCTCCGGCGGGCACCGGTTTGCCGTTGTCATCCAGGATCTGCACGTTGTAGCCCGGGGTCGGCTTGCCGGCGGTGCCGGGCTTGATGGGCAGCTGTTCGATGCCCAGGAAGTTGCCGGCGATGGCCCAGCCGGTCTCGGTCTGCCACCAGTGGTCGATGGCCGGACGCTGCAGGATCTTCTGCGCCCATTCCAGGGTATCCGGATCGCAACGCTCACCGGCCAGGAACAGGGCGCGGAACTGATCCAGGTTGTACCGCTTGAGATGTTCGGCGCCCGGGTCTTCCTTCTTGATGGCGCGGAAGGCGGTGGGGGCGGTGAACATCACCGACACCTTGTATTCCTCGATCACCCGCCAGAAGGCACCGGGGTCCGGGGTGCCCACGGGCTTGCCTTCATAGACCACCGTGGTGCAGCCGTAGAGCAGGGGGCCGTAGACGATGTAGGAATGTCCCACCACCCAGCCCACGTCGGAGGCCGCCCAGAACACCTCGCCGGGCGCCATGCCGTAGATGTGTTTCATGCTCCAGTTCAGGGCCACCGCATGACCGCCGTTGTGACGGACCACGCCCTTGGGCTTGCCGGTGGTGCCGGAGGTATACAGGATGTAGATGGGATCGGTGGCGGACACGGGGACGCAGTCATGGGGTGCCGCGGCGGCCATGGCCGCGGTCCAGTCCACGTCCCGTCCCGGGATCAGGTCGCAGGGGGATTGGGGGCGTTGCAGGATCAGGGTGCGCTCGGGCTTGTGGGTGGCCATCTCGAAGGCCTGATCCAGCAGGGGCTTGTACTTCACCACCCGGGAAGGCTCGATGCCGCAGGAGGCGGCCACCACCACCTTGGGGGTGGCGTCATCGATGCGGGTGGCCAGTTCGCGGGCGGAGAAGCCGCCGAACACCACGGAGTGAATCGCCCCCAGGCGAGCGCAGCCCAGCATGGCCACCAGGGCCTCGGGCACCATGGGCATGTAGATGATGACCCGGTCACCTTTGGTGACGCCCATGTCGGCCAGGGCGCCGGCGAAACGGGCCACCTGATCCTGCAGTTCACGGAAGCTGATGCGGCGCTTGGTGTCCGTGACCGGGCTGTCGTAGATGATGGCCGTCTGCTCGCCGCGGCCGTTTTCCACATGCCGGTCCACGGCGTTGTAACAGGTGTTGAGTTCCCCGCCCGCGAACCAGCGGTAGAAGGGGGCGGCACTGTCGTCCAGCACCTTCTCAAAGGGCCGGGACCAGGTGAGTGCCTGGGCGGCCTCGGCCCAGAAGCCTTCGGGATCGTTCACTGCGCGTGCATAAACCTCTGCATAACCCATGACTCGCTCCTGCTTGTTAGTGCCCCAGGCGGGGGTAGTGCTGCCTGCGTCTGCGCGGCATCGTGGTGTCCGCACCCTCGGTCGAGGTGCTTGTGGTTATCCGATCAGGGCATGACCTTAGAGGATTTTTAAAAAGTGTCAACAATCCTGATGAGGATTCCGGACTAAGGTCATTCCTTTGGAATGTTTTGAGTCAGTCGGAATGTGCTGAATCGGTCATCTCCACACCAGTGGGAATCCGGTAACAGGCTGAAAATCATCGACTCCCGCTGTCGCGGGAGTGACGGTGGTGGATTTGGTCAGCATTTTCCCTGGGTGATTCGGTGATTCGGAAGCAAAAATTCCCGACCGCCAGCACAGGGCGTCGGGCGATTGATAACGGTTTTCCCGTGCGCGGCCGTCTGGCTCCCTGGACGGTGCCTTAGAACCGCGGTAGATCGGGAAAGGGGAGCTGTCCGCGATGCACGTGCATGGCACCGAATTCGGCGCAGCGATGCAGGGTGGGCACCGCCTTGCCCGGGTTGAGCAGGCCTTCCGGGTCGAAGGCTGCCTTGACCCCATGAAACTGGGTCAGCTCCGCCGGCTGGAACTGCACGCACATCTGATTGATCTTTTCGATGCCCACCCCGTGCTCTCCCGTGATGGTGCCGCCTACCTCCACGCACAGTTCCAGGATCTGACCGCCCAGTTCCTCGGCCTTTTCCAGCTCGCCGGGCACGTTGGCATCAAACAGGATCAGCGGATGCAGATTGCCGTCACCGGCATGAAAGACGTTGGCCACCCGCAGTCCGTAGGCGCGGGACAACTCGGCGATGCCGCCCAGTACCCGGCCCAGATGACGCCGGGGGATGGTGCCGTCCATGCAGTAGTAATCCGGCGAGATCCTGCCCACCGCCGGGAAGGCGGCCTTGCGACCGGCCCAGAAGCGCATGCGTTCCTGCTCGTCCCGGGCCGTGCGCACCTCGGTGGCGCCACTGTCCAGCAACAGGTTGCGTACCTGCATCACCTGTTCCGAGACCTCCGCCTCGGTGCCGTCCAGCTCACAGAGCAGGATGGCGGCGGCGTCCACCGGATAGCCCGCATGCACGAAATCCTCCGCCGCGCGGATGGCGTCGTTGTCCATCATTTCCAGGCCGCCGGGGATGATGCCGGCCCCGATCAGGCCGGCCACCGCCTCGCCGGCGGTTTGGGCGTCGTCGAATGCCGCCATCAGCACCTGTGCCCGTTCCGGCTTGGGCAGCAGCCTGACCGTGACCTCGGTAATGATG
This sequence comes from Ectothiorhodospira sp. PHS-1, assembly GCF_000225005.1. Classification (NCBI taxonomy): domain Bacteria; kingdom Pseudomonadati; phylum Pseudomonadota; class Gammaproteobacteria; order Chromatiales; family Ectothiorhodospiraceae; genus Ectothiorhodospira; species Ectothiorhodospira sp. PHS-1. The sequence continues at coordinate 107,548 of NZ_AGBG01000008.1, forward strand.
CCGAGCATGCCTTCGGAGCCGTGGACCAGGGCCAGCAGGTCATAGCCCGGGCTGTCCAGGGCCTCGCCGCCCAGGGTGAGCAGTTCACCGTCGATGGTCAGCATCTGCACGGCCAGCACATTGTGGACCGTCAGGCCGTATTTCAGGCAGTGCACCCCGCCGGAGTTTTCCGCCACGTTGCCGCCGATGGAGCAGGCGATCTGGGAAGACGGATCGGGGGCATAGTAGAGACCATGGGGTGCGGCGGCCTCGGAAATGGCCAGATTGCGGACCCCGGGCTGGACTCGGGCGATACGGCGGTTTGGGTCCAGTTCCAGGATGCGGTTGAAGCGGGCCAGGCTCAGCAGCACGCCGTCGGGAAAGGGCAGGGCGCCGCCGGACAGGCCGGTGCCGGCGCCCCGAGCCGTCACCGGGATGCCCCGCTCCCGACAGATGCCGAGGGCGGCCCGGGCCTGCGCCAGGTCATGGGGCAGGATGACCGCCAGGGGCAGGCGCCGATAGGCGGACAGGCCGTCGCACTCGTAGGGCCGCAGGTCTTCCTCGTGATGAAGCAGGGCGTCCTCGGGGAGCACCTGGTCCAGGGCCGCGATCAGGGCGTCTCGCTCCTGGGGGGAGATCTGGCGCCGAGGGTCGGGATAGAGCGGGTCGCGAGCGGGATCATGGTCAGCCATGGCGGACTCCTTGCGCTTGCCGGGTATTGAGGTTCGAGTGTCTCCCTGGCGGGCGTCCGGGTCAATCACCGGTCCTGGCCCTGTGCTACCATCGCCGGGACTACAACAAACCGTCCATTCAATCCCGGACCCAGACCCCATGCTCGATCCCAAGACCCTCCGTACCGACCTGGACACCGTTGCCGCCCGCCTGGCCACCCGGGGTTTTACCCTGGATGTGGAGGCCTTCAACCACATGGAATCCGAGCGCAAGGCCCTGCAGGTGCGGACCCAGGAACTGCAGAACGAGCGCAACACCCGATCCAGGGCCATCGGCCAGGCCAAGGCCCGGGGCGAGGATATCGAGCCTTTGAAGACGGAGGTGGGGCGACTGGGGGACGAGCTCAAGGCCTGCGAGTCCCGTCTGGCCGAGCTGCAGCAGTCCCTGTCCGACTTCATGATGGGGATTCCCAACCTGCCCCATGAGTCCGTGCCGGTGGGACGGGATGAGGCCCAGAATCAGGAAGTGCGCCGCTGGGGCGAACCCCGTCGTCTGGACTTCACGCCCCTGGACCATGTGGATCTGGGCGCTCCCCACGGCTGGATGGATTTCGAGGCCGCCGCCAGGCTCAGCGGCAGTCGTTTTGCGGTGCTTCGCGGCCCCATGGCCCGCCTGCACCGGGCCCTGATTCAGTTCATGCTGGACGTGCATACCCGGGAGCATGGCTACCAGGAGGTCTATGTGCCCTATCTGGTGAACGCGGACAGCCTGCGGGGGACCGGTCAGTTGCCCAAGTTCGAGGCCGATCTGTTCCGCATGGGGGGAGATCCCGGCTACTACCTGATCCCGACGGCGGAAGTGCCGGTGACCAACCTGGCCCGGGACAGCATTCTGGACGCCGACGCCATGCCGGCCCGTTTTGTCTGTCACACCCCCTGTTTCCGTTCCGAGGCCGGCTCCTACGGCAAGGACACCCGGGGTCTGATCCGCCAGCACCAGTTCGAGAAGGTGGAGCTGGTGCAGCTGGTGCGTCCCGGCGAGTCCTGGGATGCCCTGGAAGCGTTGACCGGCCATGCGGAGTCGATCCTGCAGCGGCTGGAGCTGCCTTACCGGGTCATGGCCCTGTGCACCGGGGACATGGGGTTCTCGGCGGCCAAGACCTATGACATCGAGGTATGGCTGCCGGCCCAGAACTGCTATCGGGAGATCTCTTCCTGCTCCAACTTCGAGGATTTCCAGGCCCGGCGCATGATGGCCCGTTGCCGCAACCCCGAGACGGGCAAGCCGGAACTGCTGCATACCCTCAATGGTTCGGGGCTGGCCGTGGGCCGCACCCTGGTGGCCCTGGTGGAGAACGGTCAGGATGCCCAGGGCCGTATTCACATCCCGTCAGCCCTGCAGCCCTATATGGGCGGCATGACGGTGCTTGATCCCGGGGCCTGATCCCGCAGGAGGTTGAACCGTGCCGAGACTGTCATCCCGCCTTGTCCGACTGATTCTCGGATGGCTGGTCCTGATCCTGTCCGGTTCCGTCTGCGCAAATGACCAGCCGCCGATCGATGACCGCACCAGGCTGATCGGTCTGCAGGCACCGGACTGGTTCCATCTGTCTTTCCTGGATCTGGGCGAGGACCTTCAGACCGCCCGCGATGAGGGCAAGCGCGGGCTGGTGGTCTATCTGGGCATGGACGACTGTCCTTACTGCGAGGCCCTGTTCCAGGTCAATTTCCAGCAGCCGGACATCGTCGAATACACCCGCCGGCATTTTCTGGTGGTGGCCCTGGATGTGTTGGGCAGTCGCACCATGACCACCCTGGAAGGCCGCTCACTCACGGAACGGGAGTTCGCCGTCGGGCAGCGCCTGAACTTCACCCCATCCTTCCTGTTCCATGACCTGGAAGGAGAGCCCGTCTTCATCCTGCGGGGCTATCACTCTCCCTATCGTTTCCGCGCCGCGCTGGAATACGTGGCTGACGCCCATTACCAGCGCGAGAGCTTCCGAGATTACCTGGCCCGGGCCGATCCGCCGCCGCGCTTTGACGCCGATGACCTCAATCATCGGGACTTTTTCCGTCCACCTCCCCATCGGCTGGACCGCTCGCAGGTGGCGGCCGAGCGCCCCTTGGTGGTGTTTTTCGAGCAGGGCGAGTGCCATGCCTGCGACGTGCTGCATACCGAGCCGCTGGGGGATCCCGAGGTGCTGGACCTTTTGTCCCTGTTCGATGTGGTGCAGCTGGACATGTGGTCCGACACCCCGGTGGTGACGCCGGACGGCCGACGCCTGACGGCCCGGCAGTGGGCCGAGGAGATGGATCTGTTCTACGCCCCCACCCTGGTGTTCTTCGATGAACTGGGAGAGGAGATCCTGCGGGTGGATTCGGTGATCCGCCTGCATCGGCTGCAGGCGGTGCTGGAATACGTGCTCACCCGGGGTTATGAGGAATATCCGTCATTCCAGACCTGGCGCACCCGGTAGGGCGTCGCCGGACCCGGGTGGGTGTCTCAGTCTTCGTCCCGATCCACCGGCGGATCGATCTTCGGCGGTCCGGCCTTCTTCTGGGCCACCAGTTGGGCGACCAGGTGGGCGATGCCCACCATGAAGGTGACCGGGAACAGCAGACCCAACACCGGCCAGCCCCCGATCACGAACACAAAGCCCAGCGGAGAAATCTGGATCATCCACAGGGCAAAGCCCAGCAGGAGCCAGCGTCCCGCCAGGGTAGCGCAGTGGTCGCGGCACCAGATCGCCCGAGCCATCCGGTCTTCCGGAGTGGTCCCCGGCATCCGGCGCAGATGCCAGGGTGCCCAGAAGCAGGCGATCACCGCGTGGTGGACAGGCAGATCGGAGGTCGGATTTGGGGGCATGGGTGTTCCGGATCAGAAGGGAGGGAAACTCAGTCTACGGGATATCGTTTGCGCCCTGGCGGGCCACCACCTTGTCCATCTCGATCCCATCGCCCTTGTCCATGCGACGGATCGCCGCATCCCCTTGGGCCGCCAGCGCCTCCAGACGGTCAATCTGGGCATCCAGCCTGGGCAGGGCCTCGCGGCGATAACGGGAGACTTCGTCGATGGCGCCGATGACATTGGCAAAAGCGGATTCGAGCTGCTCCATGTCCAGTACCGTGGAGGCGGCCCGATTCTGGATCTCCACCCCCTGGGTTCGCAGGGCTTCGGCGGTACCGGCAATGAGGTTGGAGGTGGTGGTATTGAGGGCCTCGACCCGATCCAGCACCAGCCGCTGATTGGCCAGGGCCAGGGCCACCGTCACCGCCACATTCAGGGCCGAGACGGTCACATTGATGGCCCGGTCAACACCCCGCATCAGTTCCCGGTTATTGCGGATCACCACCTCCAGGGCGAGGATGCCCTGCTGACTGACGGCCAGTTGCTGCTGCAGGTCGACGAGCCGCTGGCGCAGGGGAAACAGCAGTTCCTCCTCCAGGAACCGGCGCTTTGAAGCATCCTGGGGCAGGGCGGCGGCCTCGCCGACCAGCTTGCGGTCAATGATCCGCCCCAGGGCAATCTGTCGCTGGAGCTGAACCAGACTCTCCCGCAGGGACTGCTGGTCATCGCTCAGGGTGAGATTGTCCCGGTGCAGCATGTCCTTGCCCGCTTCCAGATCCTTGATGATCGCGTCCAGGGCTTCCTGGGCGGTCTCGAATTTGTGGAAATAACGCTGCAGGGGCGTGCCGACCCCGGGGATCAGGGCCAGAATGCGACTGAGCCCTTCACGGCTTAGATTGTGATGGCGCGGATCCAGATCCTGCATCCGGGTGCGCAGCTCGATGAGGGAACGGGCCACCGGCCCGCCCTCATCCCCCTGGTGGGCCAGTTTGCGGATGGGGGTCTGCAGCAGCTTGCTGCGATGGGCCGCCTGACGCTGTATGTCCAGCCCCATTTCGTCCACGGCCCGACGTTGGCGCGGGTCAATCTCCGCCTGACCCTGATCTTTCAGCAGTTCCGCCAGGAAGGTATCCGCAATGCGCAGGAGTTCCGGATCGTCGATGGTCTGCTCAGGGTCCGACTCCCGTTTGATCTCCGTTTCCACTTCCGCAACCGGCGGCAGGGAAAGGTTGAACGCCGGGTTTGCGGGGGACTCCGAGTGATTGGGGTTCATGCTGCCTCCAGGGGGTTGATCCAACGTCACGGTGCGGACTGTGCCCAGGGTGGATGGGGGATCGTATTCAGGGATCGGCGCGTCCGTACCGATGGGCCTTCTCGGCAAATTGCTGAAGATCTTTCAGGGCCTGCTGCGTGGCCATCGCCGCCTGAGGGCGGTCGGTGGCCACGGCGGAGACCGCCACGGCGGTATCATCCAGGGCGGTCATGATGGCTTCGTTACGGGCCCCGAGTTCCCGCAGGCGTCGTTCCGTGTCATCCACCAGTTCCAGGCGCCGCTCCAGGGCACGCCGCTCTTCGTCGGTGATCTCTGAGGATGCCTTGTCCAGACGCTGCCTGACGTAGGCCACGTCCACGCCCACAATCCCCCTGGCCACCGAGGCCATGGCCTGGAGAGTATCCACCGAGTTTCGGCAGACTTCCGCCACCATGTTCCGGGAGCGTTCGAAGGTGAGTTCACGGGGATCGAACTTGCCGCGCAGCAGGTCATCCACATGGAGATAACGGCTGTAAAGCCGATCCGCCTGAATGGCCAGATCCGGGCGGTTCAGCGCCAGCAGGTCCTTCTTGGCCTGCCAGAACCCGAGGATCACGTCATCGGTTTCCGCCGGTGGCTGATCCGGACGCAGCACCGTCAGCCCCTGTTCCCGGGCCTTGCGTTCCAGTTCGGCCCGCTCTCGCGCCGCCTCGGCGGCGAGCCGGGCCTGGCGCCGCCGCTCGGCCTGGGCCTGTTGCCAGCGCCGCCAGCCTCGTTCCACGGGGATGGCCACGGGAATGGCCGCAAGACCGGCCAGCCAGCCCCACAGGGAGGGAGAAAAGCCGCCCCAGAGGGAAGTGAGCCAGAGGATGAAGGCAATGAAGGGGAAGATCAGCCAATAGCGCAGCGCCACCTGCCAGCGGGTGGGTGGATCGGTGGGCAGTACCAGCCTGGGGTTGATCATGCCGACAATCAACCAGGGCAGGCAGGAGAGGAACAGCCCGTAGGCAAAACCTTGCAGGAATCCGAACATGGAGGGGATTGTAGGGCCTTGCGGGAGCCGGGTCCACGATGCGCCGGCAAGGCCGGGACCGGCCCTAGCGCAGCAGGTGGCGGCGATAGACCAGCAGGTGAACCCCAAGGCAGGCCACGAACATCCAGCCGGTGGTGGCATGCCAGTATTTCCAGCCGCGGGGACGCACTTGCGTCACCGCCAGGGATGCCGCCAGGCTGGTGAGCATGCCGAGCTTGGAGACCCGATTCACCCGCATGCGCAGGGATCGCTGCCCCGGTCGGCGCCGGGTGCCGGCGGCCGATGGGTTTTTTTTGCTTGAATGGGCAGGGGAGGGGACCGCCGAACCGGTGAGGTGCCTGATCCGGGCCTCCATCTCGGGCACCGTGCAACCGACCCGGTCATAGTGTACGACCAGGCTACCGGCCCGGGGGTTGGACCGCAGGTCCGTCACGCCGTCCAGGGCGAGCAGATCCCGTTCCAGTCGTGTTCTAGGCGTCTCCCGCCTTAGCAGTTCGCCCTTCAGTCGCAGCCGGCCCGGAACGGAAGAAACAATGGAAACGGGGGTGTCCATGGCACTGAACTCCTCGACAGGTATCATCACGGTGACGGATGTCGCCAATACAGCATGCTGTTCGAATTCGTGCAACTTCAGTACACTCAAACCACAAACCATTTGATCCTCCGGACACGTTAGCCAGCCTTAACGCCAGCCAGGTGCCCCAAGTCAGGAGTCTGCCGTGCCTGCCTGTGACACAGTCCTCTCGTGTTCCTCCCTTCTCCCCAACCGTCGCTGAGGGTCGGCCATGACTCATGCCGACCTGTTGCTGCAACTCCTGAGCCGGGTGCGCGTCGCCCATCACCTGCGGGGCCGCATTCGCCTGAAACTGGATGCCGACCTCAAGGGACTGGCGGTGGCGGCGGACATCCCCGACATTGAAAGGATGCTGGACCAGTTGCCCGGGGTCTCCAGCGTGCGTCTGAACCTGCTGGCCCGCTCCTGCGTGGTGGAATACGATGCCGACGTGATTCCCATGTCGGCCTGGGAAGACTTCCTCCTGGGCCATGACACCGACGCCGCAAAGACTCTGCGCCGGATCCTGCAACAGGCACGCCATGAATTGACGAATGCGCTGTCCGGCTGATCTGCCGCGCGCATTCACCCCCCATCCCGGGGTGTCATGCCGGGATGATACCGACCGGATCCCTTGGGATCTCAAGGAGCAGACCATGTACCACCTGATTCCCTTTGCCGCCGGCGCCGTGGTGGGTGCGCTCGCCGTCAGACTGCTGCGCACCGACAAGACCCGACAGGGGCTGGAAAAGGCCCAGGACACCCTGCGCGAGGCAACGGTCTCCAGCCTGAGCAGTATCGAACATGCCTCGGCCCGGGCGCGCAAGCGGTTGGAGAGCAATGTCCACGAGGGCAAGGACGATACCGATGGCGGGAACACACCGTGAAGCGGTATCCCCTTCGCCCCGGATATGGTTCCGCACCGCCGGCCCGCTCCCCTCGTCGTCCCCTGGACTGCTATGACGGCTGTTTTACCCGGGGATTCGTGACGGCCGCCTGCATTTCCGCCTTTCAGGACGTCGCGCCCCCGGCCGGCCGACCCGCCCTGCGCCGGGTTGTGCGCCATGGCTTGCAGGGCGGGACCGCCCTGGTGGCGGGCACCCGTGCCGCCAACGCGGTGAGACGGGGGGATTATCTGTCGGCATTGACGGCCGCCGCCGCCGGCGCCGCCGGCGTCATGATCATCGAACGACTCCTGCGCCCCTCCCAGGGGCGGGAGGACAAGGAGAAGGCACATGGGTAAGAAGCGCAAGAAGAACAAGGCCAAGGCGTCATGGGAGGGTTTTCATGGCTACGGTTACGGGCCGGGACCCTGGCCTGGCAGGGGGCGGGGCCAAGGTGCCTGTCCCTGGTATCCGGATGAGGAGATGCCGGCGAGAGACCCCAGGGCAGCCGGGTATTACGGGGGGCCGGAAGGCGATGCCGACTACCAGGAGCGCGGCGGTAGACAGCGTTACCGGGGGGATGATGAAGGCTGGCTCCATCGCCTGACCCACATGCTGGATGGCCCTCATCGGGACAAGTTCCTGCTGGGCCTGATGGTAGGGGCCGGCGCGGCCTGGGTCCTGAGCGACGAGGAGATGCGCCGCAAGATCATGAAGGCGGGCCTGGACCTGTATGCCGGGGTAGCCGGCGGCGTGGAAGAAATCAAGGAACAGATGGCTGACATCAAGGCCGAGATGGAAGCGGAACGGCACGGAGACCGCTGATGGATGCGCCCTGGTTTGCCCGGTTGGAGCCGGTTCACGCCGTCGCCGGCAGAATCCGCCTGCGCTACTGGTGCCGGCCGGGCATGCCTTTGGAACCCCATCGCATCGAACGGGCGGTGGAGTCCCTTCAGGGGGTCTGCCGGGTCCGGGCCAACCGGCGCATTCAATGTCTGGTGATCCATTATGAAGACGGCCTCACCGATCCCATCCGTCTGGAAAGCGCCCTGCTGTCATTGACGGCGCCGGTTGTGTCACCGACCGCGCCTCTGCCCGAACGCCACGGCAGCGGGCTGGCGGCGGTGGGTCTGAGCGGCGCGGTCATGCTGCTGTCCCGCTGGCTGCCCCTGTGGCTGCGATTGCCGCTCACCCTCCTGACCGCCCTGCCGGTGGCGGGGGAGGCCGTGCAGGATCTGTTCCGCAAGGGCATCAGCTCCCATGTATTGGAGGCCCTGGCGGTCATCATCTCCATTGGCCGCCGGGACTATTTTGCCGCCAATACCACCATTTTCCTGCTGGCCCTGGGCGAGTACCTGGAACACACCATCGAACGTCGCTCCGACGAACTGCTCAAGCATCTGCTGCATCCGGCGGACGCAGAGATCTGGGTGGAACGGGGTGGGGTGGAAATCCTGGTCAGCGCCCGCGAGGTGCAAATGGGCGAGACGGTGATTGCCGCCACCGGTACGGTCATCCCGGTGGATGGGACCGTACTGGGGGGCGAGGCCCTGGTGAACGAGGCCACCATGACCGGCGAAAGCGTGCCGGTGGTTCGCCGACGGGGTGACCCGGCCCTATCCGGCACCTTGGTGGAAGAGGGGCGCATCCGCATCTACGCGGAAAAGGTGGGCCATCATGCCGCCGCGGCCCGGATTGCGGACTTCGTGGAGCAGTCCCTGAACGTGAAGAGCCACACCCAGTTGGAAGCCTCCCAACTGGCCGACCGGCTGGTGCCCATGGTGCTGGGCCTGTCCGCCGGGACCTGGGCCGTATCCCAGGACTGGAACCGGGTCGCGGCGGTACTGCAGGCGGACTATTCCTGCGCCCTGAAACTGGCCACGCCGGTGGCCTTCAAGTCGTGCATGTACCGCGCCGGCAAGACCGGCATGCTGGTGAAGGGGGCAGGGGCGCTGGAGCGTCTGGCCGAGGCCGACACGGTGGTCTTCGACAAGACCGGCACCCTCACCTGCGGGGATCTGGAGGTCACCGACTCCATCGCCTTTGATGCCGCCTTCACCTCCGAGGATCTGATCAATCTGGCGGCCTCGGTGGAGGAGCACTACTTTCACCCCCTGGCCATCGCGGTGGTGGAAGCGGCGGAACGTCTGCCCCACCAGCAGCACTTCAACCACAAGGAAGTGGAATTCATCGTCGCCCACGGGGTGGCCAGCGTCATTGATGACAAGCGCATCGTCGTGGGTTCCCGTCATTTTCTGGAGGAACACGAGGGGATTGCCATCGCCCCCCAGACCCAGGTGATTGAATCGCTCAAGCGCCAGGGCAAGACGCTGCTCTATATTGGATTCGGTGGCGAGCTACTCGGGGTGCTGGGTCTCAAGGACCGTCTGCGCCACAACAGCGCCGACACCGTGGCCCGCCTGCGTAGCCTGGGCATTGAGCGCATCTACATGCTCACCGGGGATCATGAAGACCGTGCCCGGGAGATGGCCGAACTGCTGGGCCTGGACGGCTATCACGCCGAACTACTGCCGGAGGACAAAGCCCGTATCCTGCAGGAACTCTCCGCCCAGGGGGCACGCATCGCCTTCGTGGGAGACGGCATCAACGACGCCCCGGCCCTGTCCGGCGCCCATGTGGGGATCGCCATGCACCAGGGCGCCGAGATTGCCCGGCTGGCGGCGGACATCACCTTGCTGGAAGACGACATCGCCCGCGTTGCCGATGCCCGCGCCCTGGCCCTGTCGACCCGCGGCCTCATCGACAGCAACTTCCGTCTGACGGTGGGGCTCAATACCGCCATCCTGTCCGCGGCGGCCTTCGGCTGGCTCAGCCCCGTGGCCGCCTCCCTGCTTCACAACGGCAGCACCATCGCCATCCTGCTGCGTGCCCTGTCGGGCGGGGCACGCGTCGTATCCGCGGGACAATCCTCAAACCAGGCCCCTGGCGATCAGCACGGAAAACCTGACCTGAAACAGGAAGTGCGTCACAAAATCGGCTAATCTCGACTTCAGGATCAAGCAGCTGAAAGGGACATGGAGTACAGGGAACCCGTGCGGCCCGAATGGGGTAGGGCCGCTGCATCGCACCACACACAATCTCCGGCCGGATTCCACATCCGACACGTGGGGCTGTGGGCATTCCACCAGCCTCACGCCGCTCCCATAGAGCAGAGCGGCGATCATCCATGCAACGCCCCCAAGTTCGCCAAGCATGCGCCGCACTTCTTCCCGGGAGAGCACCGTGGGCAATCGCCTGGGGCGTTTCCCCCTGCAAAAGGGACCAATATCGCCAAGGGTTTGTTCAAGCACCTTACTGAACAGGAAGACCAGCGCGTTCTGGGAAAGTATCAACGGCGCAAAATGTTTGTCACCCACATACCGGACAAACTCCGCAGGTGTAAGAGGCACATATTCTCGGGCCAGCGTCGCGTGCTGTGGTTCCAGGGCCTTGGCCGAAGCGCGCCTTCCGGCTTGATTCTTTTTTGAATCAGATGTTTGCTAAATCGGGACCAGAAAACGCGCTCTTTGTCCCTAAGAGGTGGGGTGGCCATGCCCTTGGCTCCAATCAGGTTCTAACGAAACGAGTCTTGGATGATGCAATACTTTTTGGATGAGTGGCAAGGTCTGAAGAATTGCGGGCATGCTATACAGAATCTATCTTTCCTGGGGAAGGCCGATTCTGTCTAATCTACTGTTAGCGCAAAATGGAGCGACTCATGTCAGACTGCTGTGCCAAGCCGGATGCAAGCGATTCATATCCAAAGAAGCATGCATGCCCATCAAATGGAAAA